>JALWDV010000061.1 GCA_027036755.1 Anaerolineae bacterium | reverse complement strand
GGAGTGTATCTTGCAGGATTTTTGAATGGGATGTCAATAACGAATGACTACAAGCGTAGGGCAGGTGAGTACGACTTGTTGTGTACGATGATGAAGAGGGCGAAAAACATCGATGACAAAGTGAAATTATGCACGAATGACTATGAAATAGTCCGAAATGGAAGACTGACTTCGGTGAGCATTTCTGTTTGCCTTTGTTACATTTCTCTCTAAATCTCGTATTCTTTATTTAAAGCAAGCACGTATACAATCTTAACTATTGTTATGTTTACTGTGTTTATGTTCCGATACAACAATATGTCTTTGACAAGGCCGCTGTCAACCTAGCATTAGATCTACGGCAACGTGGATGTGGTATTGGGTGTTTGGGCATCCAGAGTCACTTGAAAAACTTCACCTTACCTATTGACGCTGAGGTTTTAAAGGTAAGCACATATTTCGAAATGCGTTTTCATTCACACACGGGCAAGCAGGGTGCTGTGGTGTGTAAGTATATTCTTCTATTACCGGTATCGATGTCGTCTCCATTATCAGTAATCAAGTAAAAAACAGACTTTCATCTCTCTAACCAATGTGCATTATAATCTCACATTTCATCAGCCTACACAACTTACAGCAAAGATTCATTGTTTTATACAGAACAGGATACATATAGCATGTAGCGCTGGACTGCCAGTCAGCATCACTGAGTTAAGTGTACATGCTACCAATGTGACATTGCGTGCAGATGAACTGGAGAAGGCGTTTTACATCTACTTCAGCGAAGAATGTGTAAACGGGATATTACTTTGGGGATTCAGCGATCAAAGTCCTCTGCTTTTCACAGAAGATTCTGCTCTAACAACAGGAGTTGATAGCGTGGTGAGATAGCAATTCATGATTGATTCTCACTTACAGAAAGCACAATTATTGCTCATATTCTATATATTACATTGGTAATAATAATGAAAGTTGCAATAATCAGAAGAAGAATGACAACACCAGCAATAATAACATTAATAATATTAATAATAATTTAACGATACTTGCAACAATAGATATATAATGCCTTAGCTGAATATTTCCTTTTGAAAGAGAAATCTGTTTCCATGACATCATATATATTTCCTGTCTCCAGCCGAATGAAGCAGGCCAAAGGATGATCGATCTAATGACCAAAGTCTGGAATACGACGATCGACTTCACCCCCAGGGAAGCCATTTTTAATCACTCCTTCCGAGCTTTCCACGGCTCGTACAGTTTGACTATACGCAATGGCGAGAACGTATTTTATACGGAAACGTTCCGGGTGAAGAAAGGTTCTACAACCGTCGTTGATATCGCCATCGCAGATTGTTAATCTCTAGTCACTTCGCGGCATTTAAATATGCCGATAACTCCAATGGATGAATAAAGAAGAATCTTTCAGCATAAATACCACGTTCTTCTTCCACGGCCACATTCACTTATATTTCCACACCTAGAAAAGAAGCAACAGAGGTGAACGTCCATTGGCAGTGAAACGTGTAAATGTAGTAATGGGTTCTCTTCAAAGGCAATGTATAAAAATGCTCTTATGGGCAGCAATATGTCCCTGGAAAATACCCCAATGTGCAAATTTCTCTCGGAGCAAAAACCAAACATGTATATTTACATCTGCCACAGACATCATCAAATATTTGCCAGTTCATTTTCATAACACTCACACAAATACAAAATGCTTTGATAATTTGTAACCTCTTCTAGCTAATTTCATCGATCCAATCACTAATTTCAAAATAATTGGATATACAAACTT
>JALWDV010000060.1 GCA_027036755.1 Anaerolineae bacterium | reverse complement strand
AGGGGCATGTTCAGCCGACGGCGCAGACGCTCCGCGTATTTGCGGGTGCGTTTGGCCTGCGGGCCTTCGCTGCCATCCATGTTCAGCGGCAGGCCCACCAGCAGCTCGTCGGCCCCCACCTCCTGCACGACCCGGGCGATGGCTTCGAAATCCTCGTTTTTGCTGCGTCGGACGAGGACGCGCAGGGGGCGGGCCAGGCGGGCGTTGTCGTTGCCCGCGGCCAGGCCGATGCGCTTATCGCCGATGTCGAGGGCCAGCCAGGTGGTCATGTTCAGTGTGTTTCTTTGTAACTGCTAAGGTCGTTTCCGCTTGCATTAACCTGACAGGTTCCTTTGGCAACGACTCAGAGCCTTGCACGCTTCGTTGCTGGCTGAAAACCGCACATCCTGCTGCCAGGGTTACGAGAACCTGTCAGGTTTGAATGAAAGAAGACAACCAACAGGCATACGTTAGCAGTTACGTTTCTTTTGGATTTGGGTGTGTCCAATTTCGGTTGGAAGCGTTCGCCACGTCCGCCCGGCGATGAAGTCGCCGGGCTACAAAACAGCGCCGGATAAATCCGGCTAGCCCCACAGGGGCGCTGTTTCTAGCCGGGGGACTTCATCCCCCGGCGTTGGCGGTGGGCGCGAAGCGCCCCGGGCCTATAACCGGATTATTTTGTCAATGTTCATCAGTCGGCAAATAAGCAGTGTTCAGTGAGGAATACGCATCACGCATCACGTATCACGCACCACGCCCTACTCCTTGTAAACCCGCACGATGATGCGGAAGGGCAGGGTGGGCAGGGTCTCCATCCAGGGCGGGATGAGATGGATCTCGGGCGGTCTGGCCAGATCGAAGTTCTCTTCCAGCAGTTGGCTGGCTTTGTCGGCCGGCGCGCCCGTGAGCACGGCCCGCACATCGCCCGCTGAGATGGGCTCGATGACCTCGCCGCTGGCCGTGAGGGAGAAGTTCACGAATTCGTCGCCGAACAGGGTGAAATGAGGCTCGCCCGTGCGGATGGTCTCCTCCAGCAGGAATTTGTCCGGCGGCGCGGATTCCCGCAGCGAGCGCTCCGCCAGTTCCCGGGCGCCCGCCATATCGACAGCCATGCCCCGGGCCAATATCTGCAATTGCAGGCCCAGCTCGTCCGCGTGCTCGCCCGCGAAGCGGTCGTAGGTGGCGGCCAGGATGTAAGTCTGCACGGTCTCGGGCGGGATGTATTCGCCCTGGCGCAGGTTTTTGGCCAGTTCTTCGTAAGCCTGCTGCTGCAATTGGGCCGAAAGCTCATTCAGCAGGCGGTCTTTATCGGCCTGGGTGACGGTGGCGACCCTCTCCACCGTGCCGCCTTCGGTGCGGAAGGGATTGCTCACTCGCAGGCTGAGGTTGAGGGAGCCTTCGATTTCGTTGATGGTGAGGGCGGGCACATTGCCCTCCAGGCCCGGCTCCACCGCCTCGATCTGCGCTTCCGCCTGCTGACCGATGCCCGCGGGCACGGTCACTTCTTCGGTCGTTTTGAAGCGTATGTTTTCGCCGAAGGTGGTGCGCAAGATGGTTCCCTGGGGCACGGTGATCTCGCGAGGGGTGCGGTTGATGAAGGTGACCACGCCCGTGGCCTTGCCCACCGGCGCTTGCTCCTGGCCCGTGGTGGGCGTCGCGCCAAAGCCCTCGACCCGGGCCTGCACCACCCGGGCGGGGGTCAGCTTGTTGAGATAATCGGGCTCGTCGATGCCGGTGCGGGCGGTGATGTCGATGGAGCTGATGATCTGGGTGCGGGCGGGAACCAGAGAGACCGTGGCCTGGGGCAGAAGATAGAGAGTCAGGCCAAACATGGCCAGGGCGATGAGACCGATGAAAGCGATGTAGCCCAGGCTGCGCAGCCAGGAGCGCTCGGGCCGGGCTTTGGCCTCGCCCCACAGGATGGTTCCATCCGGTTTGGTGATGACGGCGGGGGCGCGCAGCTCGACCGCGGCATCGGGCGGGGGCGGAATGTAGGTCGGGCGCAGTTTGTTGGGCGGAGGCAGGGGCGCTTCCGGTTTGGGCCAGCGCCAGCGCCTGCGGGCCGCGTCTTCCGATTTGTAAACCGGAATGCGGGCTCCTTTGGCGAAGTAGCGGATGTCCTTGTCCTCCGTCACCAGCCCCATCTGCACATCCGCGTCATCGGCCAGCCGTCGCAGCGCCTTCAGCCGGGCCAGATGTGCGAAGTCGTCAGCATCCTCCGGCAGGATGAAGAGGAGCCGGTCGCCCGGCTGCGCGCCAAGCGCCGCCGATCGGGCCTGGGCCACGGTCGCGGGCGAATGCAAGCGGATTGTTTTGATATCCGGCTGGGATGAGGGCATGTCGAAAATTCAGCGGGCGGGAGATTGGAGTTTGGGCGTCAAACGTCAAGCGTCAAACGTCATCTTGCTGTAACCAGAAATTTCAAATTTGGTTCGAAGACAAGCCCCCCCTCCCGGCCTCCCCCTGCAAGGCGTCAGCCGAAGCGGGGGGAGGAGCCCATCGCTTTACCAATTTTCGTGGCAGATGGGCGTCTCCCTCCCCCGAACACGAGCGCAGCGAGTATCGGGGGAGGGTCGGGGTGGGGGCAAAAGGGAGGCCGGGAGGGATGAAATCGCCTCCTTTCCGCTTGCGGATTCGTTGCTTCGGCAGACGTTTTCTCGCCGGGCCAGTATGGTTATCGCCCAACACCTACTTCCCAAGCTGCTTCTGGATAGCGCCCGGCGCAGCGTCGAGCGCGGCCTGAAGTTTGGAGGAGTCTCGTCCGCCCGCCTGGGCCATGTTGGGGCGACCGCCGCCGCCTCCGCCGATGATGGGGGCCAGGGCTTTGACGATGTTGCCCGCGTGGACGCCTTTCTGCACGGCGTCGGGCGTGGCCGCGACGATGAGCATGGGTTTTTGGTTGATGACTGCGCCCAGGATAACGACGCCCGAGCCCAATTTGTTCCGCAGGTCATCGGCCAGACGCCGCATTTCGTCCACGCTGGCCGCGTCCACCTTTTGGGCCAGCACCTTGATTCCCGCTACTTCCCGGGCGGCGTCGGTCATGCGCCCGGCCTGCTGGCTGAGCATCTGCTGGCGCAGCCGTTGCAGCTCCTTGTTCAGCTCGGCCGCCTGGGCTTTCAGCTCGCTCACCTTCTGCACCAGGTTCTCGACGGGCGTGTTGAGGATCCGGGCGGCCTGGCTGAGGATGTCCAGCCGCTCTTCGATGTGGCGCACCGCCTCGTGACCGGTCAGGGCCTCGATGCGGCGCACCCCGCGGCCCACCGATCCCTCGCTGGCGATGATGAAGGGGCCGATCTCCGAGGTGCGTTGCACATGAGTGCCGCCGCACAGCTCGTAGCTGCGGAAGCGCTCATCGCCCAGAGAAACGGTGCGCACGATGTCGCCATATTTTTCGCCGAACAGGGCCATCGCGCCCTCGGCAATCGCTTCGTCTTTGGTCTTGAACTGAATCTGCACGGGATAATCGGCCAGGATGGCTTCGTTGACTGTATCAGTGATGCGCCGGATTTCTTCCTCGGTCAGGGGCTTGTCGTAGGTGAAGTCGAAACGCAGACGATCGGGCGCGACCAGCGATCCCGCCTGATGCACATCCTCGCCCAGGTGCATGCGCAGGGCTTTTTGCAGCAGATGGGTGGCGGTGTGATTGCGCATGATGTCCCAGCGGCGTTCTTCATCCACCTGCGCGGCGACCTCGTCGCCCACGCGCAGTTCCCCCGCCTCGATGACCGCGTCGTGCACGATCATGCTGCTGACGGGGCGGCGCACATCGTCGATGCGGGCGCGGCCGTGGGGGCCTTCCACCACGCCCGTATCGCTGACCTGACCGCCTGCCTCGACATAAAATGGCGTCTCCGCCAGCACGATCTCCACCCGGTCGCCGGAGCGGGCTGCGTCCACCAGTTCGCCTTCCTTGATGATGGCTGCGATGCGGGTCTGGCGAGACATGGCGCTGTAAGGATCGTAGAGCACGCCTTCTTCGGGCAGCAGGCCCTTGCCTTCCAGGTTGGGCAGCAGCGCGGCGTAGAAATCAGCGCCTTGCGCGTATTGGGCCTGGCTGATCTTGCCCTGGCTGATCTCGCGGTGTTTGCGATCAGCTTCCACGTAACCGGCCTCATCCACCTCGTAGCCCCGCTCGTTGCAGATATCGCGGGTGACCTCGAAGGGCAGGCCATAGGTGGATTTGAGCTTGAACGCGATGTCGCCGGGCAGCACTTTTTCGCCCCGCGCGTCCAACTGGGCCAGGGCTTCGTCCAAAATCTGCAACGCCCGATCCAGGGTGTCGATGAATTGCTCCTCCTCCATGCTGACGGTGTTGCGGATGTAGTGCCGCCGTTCCACCAGCTCGGGATAGACGCCGCCCATCTTGTCCACCACCGCGTCGGTGACTTCGGCCATGAAGGGGCGCGTGAAGCCGATTTTGCGGCCAAAGCGATGGCCGCGGCGGATGACCATGCGCAGCACGTAGCCCCGGCCCGCAGGCCCGGGCCGCACGCCATCAGCGATGAGGAACGCGGCCGCCCGGGCGTGATCGGCGATGACCCGATAGCTGACGATGTGTTTTTGCCGATCTTCGTCGCTGTGCCCGGTCATGGCCTGCACTTTGTCCATGATGGGCAGGAAGAGGTCGGTGTCGTAGTTGACGGGCGTGTTCTGCACCACGCTGACGATGCGCTCCAGGCCCATGCCCGTATCGACGCCGGGGCGGGGCAGGGGCGTGCGCACGCCATCCGCATCCTGATTGAACTGCATGAACACCAGATTCCACACCTCCAGCCAGCGGTCGCAGCCGTTATCCAGGGCCACCGAGCAGTTGGGATCGCCGCAGGTGCAGGCTTCCGGGCCCCAGTCGTAATGAATCTCGCTGGTGGGACCGCAGGGCCCGACATCGCCCATGGACCAGAAGTTGGTGGCGTCGCCCATGCGATAGACGCGTTCGGGCGCGATGCCCATCTGTTTGGTCCAGATGTCGAAGGCGTCGTCATCCGAGGTGTGGACGGTGTAGTAGAGGCGGTCGGGGTCCAGCCCCACCACCTGGGTGAGGAATTCGTACGCGTAGCGGATCGCGCCTTCCTTGAAATAGTCGCCAAAGCTGAAGTTGCCCAGCATCTCGAAGAAGGTGTGGTGCCGGGGCGACGGGCCGACGTTTTCCAGATCGTTGTGCTTGCCCGAGACGCGCATACACTTCTGGCTGGTGGTGGCGCGCTTGTACGGGCGCTGTTCCAGGCCCAGGAACACGTCTTTGAACTGCACCATGCCGGCATTGGTCAGCAGCAGGGTGGGATCGTTGTGGGGCACAAGCGAGGAGCTGGGCACGCGCTGGTGTCCGTGCTTTTCGAAATAGGAAAGAAAGGCTTCGCGGATTTCTTCGCTGGTTTTCGGGGTCATGGTCGCGGATGAAATTTGTTGAGGGTGAAGAGATTTTGTAACTGCTAAGGTAGTCTGTCTGTTTTCGGTGGCTTGGCTTCTGCTGCGGCAAGCCCCCTCGC
>JALWDV010000059.1 GCA_027036755.1 Anaerolineae bacterium | reverse complement strand
CCCCACCCCGACCCTCCCCCGATACTCGCTGCGTTCATGTCCGGGGGAGGGAGACGCCCATCTGCTGCACTATTGGCAAAGCGAAGGGCTCCTCCCCGTGCAAGACTCCAGTCGAAGCGGGAGATGCCGGGAGGGGTGCTTGTCGCCAAGTCAAATTTAAAATGGCTGGTTGTGCATTTGCGGGGCTGGCGTTAAAATGATGGCATGATGTTACTGCGCGGCGTGCTGCCATTCCTCCTCAGCCTGTTGCTTTTTTCCGAGACCATCGCGTCCATTCCCATCGGGCCCGGCATCGTATCCTCCGCGGCCACGCCCGTTTATGGCTATCGGGTGCTGGCGGTCCACCCGCACGATCCCGCGGCCTTCACCCAGGGGCTGGTTTACTATCAGGGAGGTTTTTACGAGGGCACGGGACTGCGCGGGCGCTCGTCGCTGCGGCGGGTGGCGCTGGAGACGGGCCGGGTGCTGCAGAAGCGCGATCTGCCCGACGCTTACTTTGGCGAGGGCGTGACCCTGTTCGATGACAGGCTCTATCAGCTTACCTGGCAATCGCATGTGGGGTTCGTGTATGATCGGGCCAGCTTTGATCTCCTGGGCACATTCGACTATCCCACCGAGGGTTGGGGACTCACGCACAATGGCCGGGAGTTGATCATGAGCGATGGCACGCCCACCCTGCACTTTTTGGATCCCGTCACCCTGCAAGAGCTGCGGCGCGTGACGGTGCGGGATGAAAACGGCCCGGTGCAGCGCCTGAATGAGCTGGAATACATCCGAGGCGACGTATACGCCAACGTATGGCTGACAGATCGCATCGCCCGCATCGACCCGGCCACCGGGCGCGTGCTGGCGTGGATCGATCTCAGCGGCCTGCTGCCGCCCGAGGATCGTCCCGGCGCGAACGTGCTCAATGGCATCGCCTGGGATGAAACGGGCCATCGGCTGTTCGTCACCGGCAAACTGTGGCCCAAACTGTTTCAGATCGAGCTGACGCGGCCAGATTCAAAGGTGTTCCTGGGCGTCGTCTCCTTTCCTTGATGGACGGCGGATTGGTTTTTTACGTTTGATGGTTTAAGATAAAGACGCGAACGCTCCTGAAGCAGGATAAAATCGACATAGCGTTCGCTTCGCTATTTGGAGAATAAAAATGGTCCGAAAACCGCTATCGAATATCGACGCCGCGTGGCTTCACATGGATGATCCCACCAATCTGATGATGATCACCGGCTTTTTCGAGTTTGCAGAACCGCTGGATTACGAACGTTTGAAGACGACGGTGGCTGTGCGTATGGTGCGCCGTTGGCGGCGTTTTCGTCAACGCGTGCGAGAGTCTCGGCTGCCCCTGCGCGGGCCTTATTGGGAGGATGATCCCCATTTCGATATCGAAAACCACATCTTCCGGATCGGTTTGCCTTCTCCGGGAGATGAGGCGGCGCTGAAGGATATGATCAGCAAACTGGCCAGCAGGCCTCTGGATCGGAGCAAACCCCTGTGGGAGTTCCATCTGGTGGAGAATCTTGTCGGAGGGGGCTCGTTTCTGGTGGTGCGATTGCATCACGCCATTGCCGATGGCATCGCCTTGATGTCGGTGTTGATGACCTTGTGTGACGTGGACCCCGACGCTCCCTGGCCCAAACCGGAGTCGGAGAAGGCCCACCGCCGCCGCGGACGCCGCGTGCGGGCATTGTTTCCGCCCGCGGCCAGTTTCTTCGCCGCCACGCGCATGATGGCGGACGAGGGGCGTCTGATGCTGCTCAATCCCGAGCATCTAAAAAAACGGACCTCACAGGCCAGGGCCTTTGCCGAACGCCTCGCCCGTCTGGCCCTGCTCTTGCCCGACACCCGCACCATCCTCAAGGGCAAGCTGGGGCGCAAAAAGGTGGTGGCCTGGACGGATGCGCTTCCCATGGAGGACGTCAAGCAGATCAAAAACGCGTTCGGCGTCACCGTCAACGATGTGTTGATGGCCGCAGTCGCCGGTGGATTGCGGCGATATCTTCTGGCCCGAGGCGAGCGCGTGCCCGAAGACCTGAACATCCGGGCCATGGTGCCGGTCAATTTGCGTCCGCTGGAAGAAGCCGCCAAGCTGGGGAATCATTTTGGTCTGGTGGTGATGTCCCTGCCTCTGGGCATCGAAAATCCGCTGGAGCGGATGCTGGAGGTGAAGCGGCGCATGGATGATCTAAAAAATTCACCCGAGGCGGTGGTGGGCTACGCCTTGCTCGAAGCCATGGGCATGACTCCCGCGGAGATCGAAAATCTGGCGGTGCAGTTCTTCGCCATGAAATCCACGCTGGTGTTGACCAATGTGCCCGGGCCCCGGCAGAAGCTCTACTTCGCGGGCAGCCCCATCGAGCGCATCATGTTTTGGGTGCCGCAATCGGGCCGGTTGGGCATGGGCGTCAGCATCTTCAGCTACGCTGGCTCGGTTAGCGTCGGCGTTATGACCGATTACGGGCTGGTTCCCGACCCCGAAACCATCGCCGAATTCATCGAGGAGGATTTTGCGGGCATGTTGCGCATGACCGAGGAGATGGATAATCAGGAGGAGACGCCCCTCGCGGCGGCGGAGTTCATCGCCGAGGAGCCGGTCGCCGAGACGATGGTCGAGATTGGGGAGAGGCGTGAGGCTGAATCAAAGGAAACGACGCCCGCCGAGACGCCCGCCGCCGCCGTCGAGGTGGGGGAGGAGGCTGAGCGCGATGAGGATCGCTGCATCGCCATCACCAAATCGGGCAAGCGCTGCAAGAACAAAGCTTTGCCCGGCTCGCGATATTGCCGCGTGCACGCCCATCTCGAAGCGACTGACGTCCCTCGCGGCCTCTAGAGAAACGCGGCGATGATCAGCCCCACGGCCATGAGCAGGGGCGTGGCCAGGTTGATGAGCACATTTTTGCCCATGAAGGGGATCAGTTTCTCCATGTCATCCGCGTGGGCCCGCGCGCCCCGGTAGGTGGGGATGGCGATGATGACGGTGAGCAGTCCCAGCAGCGTCAACGCGGGGAGATAGCCCAGGATCACGCCGATGATGATGGCCAGGTAGGCCAGCGCCAGTTGCGCGCCATACAGCAGCGCGCTCTTCTCTCGCCCGATGACCATGGGGTAGTGCCGCCGTCCCACCTGCTTGTCGGCTTCCACGTCGGGAAACTGGTTGAGCAGCAGCAGATCATTGACCAGGAAGAAGGGCGTCAGCGAGGCCCAGAACGCAGTCAGGCTGTAGCTGCCGGTGAGCACGTAGTCCGTGCCCATGACCATGAGCAGCCCAAAGCCCAGGCCCGGCGCAATCAGACAGGCGAGGGGGCTGTGAGTGAGCAGTGGGGTGTAGGCGATAACCACGAGCAATCCCAGAACGCCCAGCGGGACGATGCCCCAGCCCCATCGCCACAGAAAGAATACGCCGATGAGCAGCGTAATCAGGGCGGCGATGACGCCCAACCAAAGGGCCTTTTTCGCCAGATCGGGCCGGGCCTGCAAAGCGCCGCTGCCACCGCTGAAGGGCGTGCGCTGGGTCAACTCATCCAGCCCAGTTTTGTAATCGTGATATTCGTTCAGGGCGTTGACGCTGATGTGCGCGGCCAATGCGCCGATGAGGGCCAGCAGAAAATACCAGTAGTGAACGTGGCCGCCGGTGCGCCATACCGCCGCGCCCAATCCCAGCAGGGTGACGACGGGCGGAAGGGTGAGGAAGGGCGCCCGGGCGGGGCCCAATAAAGCTTTGAGGTCTTTCATCATGGCAATCTCCGAAAAAGAAAGATGGAATAAGATGATGCCGACATTCTAACATCTCAATTCGGGGACATGAAAAAAGGCGCAGGGGACGCCAGGGCCCGGTCGGGACGGAAAATATCGCGAGGACGAGGCGGCTGATGATGCGATAGTTGGTTATGATCCCCACCAGAAAGTTGGAGCCGCCCAACAGCCGGATTAGCATCGCCAGCACCAGCGAAGAGGAGAGCCAATTGAATCCAATCTCGGCGATGGTTGCTCATCCGCCATTTTTTCATTATAATGCTGGGGCCATCACTTCAAATCTGGAGGCGCCTTTGAGATAGATTTTGAGTTGCATCGTTTCCCCAATAAACCATGACGCAGCGCCTGGACTGCGCCCGCAAGGGGCGGCGCAGTTGACGAGGAGAAGGTTGTCGTCCGCAAGGGCGGCCTAACCCTGGCCCAAGCCAGCGGGAAAATCGAGAGATCGGCGGATGCCTTCCCGGTGCGCCACCACCGGACGTCATGGGGAACAACGAGAGCCGCGCCCGAAACATCGCCGGGCGACCGACGGGACAAAGAGCGCGGCAGTGGCGGAAAAGTTAGATATCTGGTATTGGATATTTGGTATTGACGATGCTGACAATATCCAATACCAACTCCCCAATATCCACCCCAGGAGCAACCTTATGTGTGGCATTGTTGGCTATGTTGGCCCGCGGGCGGCGACGCCCATCATCCTCGAAGGTTTGAAACGGCTGGAGTATCGCGGCTATGATTCCGCAGGCCTGGCCGTCATCGAAGAAAACGGCAAGATCGAAATCCGGCGAGACGCGGGGAAGCTGGTGAATTTGCAAAATCGAGTGGCGGAAGCGCCGCTGCACGGGCGCATCGGCATCGGGCATACGCGCTGGGCCACCCACGGCCCGCCCACCTCCGCCAACGCCCATCCTCATCGGGCCAAAGATGGCAACATCGTGGTGGTGCAAAACGGCATTGTTGAGAATTTTCTGCCGCTGCGGGAGGAGCTGACGGCCCAGGGCTACGCATTCGCCTCGGACACCGACACCGAGGTCATCGTGCAACTCATCCACCGGGAGTTCACGGCCAGCGAAGACCTGGAGGAGGCGGTGCGGCGGGCGTTGAGGCTGCTGGAGGGGCCTTCCGCGGTGGTCGTGCTCAGCCGCTACGAGCCCGATCGTCTCATCGCGGCCCGGCTGGGCAATGCCGGCGCAGTGGTGGTGGGCTATGGTCAGGGCGAGATGTTCCTGGCCTCCGACATCCCCGCCATCTTGGAGCACACCCGGCGCATGAGTTTTCTCGAAAATCGGGAGATGGCGGTGGTGACCCGGCAGGGCGTTCGCTTCGCGAATCTGGATGGCGAGTCCCTGCCCGACAAGGAGATTCTCAGCATTCCCTGGGATCCGGTGGCCGCGGCCAAGGGGCCGTATCGGCATTTCATGCAGAAGGAGATATTCGATCAGCCCAACGCGCTCACCGACACCATTCGCGGGCGGGTGGATTTTCTTTCGGGCCGGGTGACGCTGCCCGAGGCGAATCTGACGCCCGAGCTGGCGCAGCGCATCGACAAGGTGACCATCGTGGCCTGCGGCACTTCGTATTACTCGGGCCTGGTGGGCAAGTTCTACATCGAGCGGCTGGCCCGGCTGCCGGTGGAGGTGGATTACGGCTCCGAGTATCGCTACCGGGAGCCGATCCTGGATGAAAACACCCTGTTCGTGGCCATCACCCAATCGGGCGAGACGGTGGACACCCTGGCCGCGATGGAGGAGGCCCGTCGGCATAACGCCCGCCTGCTGTCCATCGTCAACGCGGTGGGCTCCCAGGCTGCGCGGGTGGCGGATGGCGTCATTTACATGCAGGCCGGGCCCGAGATCGGCGTGGCCAGCACCAAGGCCTTCACCACATCGGTGGCGGATCAATTGCTGTTGGCCATGTATCTGGCTCAGCAACGGGGGCTGATGGATGAAGACGCGTCGCTGGCCCTGGCCCACGAGCTGGCCCTGCTGCCGCAAAAGCTGGGCGACGCGCTGGCCCAGGACGAGGACATCCGCAAACTGGCCATCGCCTACGCCAATTACGCCGATTTCCTCTATCTGGGCCGGGGTTTGCAGTATCCCATCGCGCTGGAGGGCGCGCTGAAGCTGAAGGAGATCAGCTACATTCACGCCGAGGGGTATCCCGCGGGCGAGATGAAGCACGGGCCTATTGCGCTCATCGATGAGACCATGCCCACCGTGGCCATAGCCCCTCGCGATGGCGTTTACGAAAAGATGGTGAGCCAGGTGGAGCAGGTCAAGGCCCGGCAGGGCAAAGTCATCGCGGTGGTGAATCCCGATGATCATGTGGTGGCGGCCAAGGCGGACGATCTCATCGTCGTGCCCGAAGCCTCCCCCTGGCTGCTGCCCATCCTTACGGTTGCTCCCCTCCAGCTTTTCGCCTATCACATCGCGGTGTGGCGCGGCTCCGATGTCGACCAGCCCCGCAATCTGGCCAAGAGCGTGACGGTGGAGTAGGACACGAAGGCCCAAATGATTGGGGTGCGTCCTATTTCGGTTGAAGAAACAGCAACGCCGCCAGCGCCGGGGGATGAAGTCCCCCGGCTAGAAACAGCGCCCCTGCGGGTCTAGCCGGATTTATCCGGCGCTGTTTTGCAGCCCGGCGACTTCATCGCCGGCGGACGTGGCAAACGCTTCCAACCGAAATTGGAAACACCCAGCTCATTTACAGAAGGAGAGATGTTGTGATATATTTCACTGTGATAAAAGTTGGCCTTTCAAGGTCGGATATCGGCAGTAAATCGATCCAAATAAGTAACTGCTAATGTACTCGACTTAAACCTCAAAAAGCCACGAAGGTTCGAAGTTTTTCGAAGGTGCGAAGGAAAAAATAAAAAATACTTCGTGCCTTCGGCTTCTTCGTGTCTTCGTGGCAGAAAGTGGTGATGAGACATTAGTAGTTACCCAAATAATCATCAAGGAGTCAAAAACGTGACAGCTCAAATCATCGACGGAAAAGCGATTGCCGCCAAAATTCGCGGCGAAATCGCCCAAGAAGTGGCGAAATTGAAGGAGGAACACGGCGTTGTTCCCGGTCTGGCCGCGGTGCTGGTAGGCGAGCGCAAGGATTCCCAGACTTATGTGCGGATGAAGAAGAAGGCCTGCGCCGAAGTGGGCATCAAATCCATCGGCGTTGACTTGCCCGAGAGCGTCAGCCAGGAGGAGCTCATCGCCCGCGTGCGCGAGCTGAATGCTGATCCCGAGGTGGATGGCATCCTGGTGCAATTGCCCCTGCCCGATCACATCAACGAAGAGGCCGTGCTGGCCGAAATCGACATCACCAAGGATGTGGATGGCTTCCATCCCATCAACATCGGGCGGCTTTCGATGAAGGGCCGCAAGCCCCTGTTCGCGCCCTGCACCCCGCGCGGCGTCATCGAGCTGCTGGATCGCACCGGCATCGAGATCGAGGGCAAGAACGCGGTGATTCTGGGCCGCAGCAACATCGTGGGCCTGCCGGTTTCCATGCTGCTGCTGCATCGCAACGCCACCATCACCATCTGCCATTCCCGCACCAAAAACCTGCCCGAGGTCACCCGCCGGGCCGACATCCTGGTGGCGGCCATTGGCCGGGCCGAGATGGTGCGCGGCGACTGGATCAAGCCGGGCGCTGCCGTCATCGATGTGGGCGTGAACGCGGTGGATGATCCCTCCAAAAAGAAGGGCTACCGCCTGGTGGGCGATGTCAAATTCGATGAAGCCAAGGAAGTCGCGGGCTACATCACGCCCGTGCCCGGCGGCGTGGGCCCCATGACCATCGCCATGCTGCTGAAGAACACCCTGGACGGCCGCAAGCGCCGCCTGGGTCTCATCGAGTAACGCTCTCGGCGCATCATCGACAACCCGAATGACAAAACGCCCCGGAGGCCAGCCGCTTTCGGGGCGTTTCTGATTGTGGCGCTGATGAATGTTCACAAATGCAAACCAGCGGCTCCCTCCCCTGCAGAGGAGTGAAACGACTGGCGGGGGAGGGCCGGGGAGGGGGCAAGTCCAGCGGCCAAGGCTGCAAAACTGACGAACGCTGTCTTGAACGTTGGCTCAGTACGCCTACCTTGGTAGTTTGGAAAGCTAAATTAACCCATTCATGGGCGGGGCGCTTCGCGCCCGCCGCCAGCGACGGGGGATGAAGTCCCCCGGCTAGAAACAGCGCCCCTTCGGGGCTAGTACAAGGAGGCGTAAGTCGTTGTATAGTTGGCTGCTTGCGCTTGCGCACAGCCGGATATGCGATCCGGCGGGTTGAGCGGGAAGAGTGCGCCGGATCGCACATCCGGCGCGGCGCATTATCATAGCAAACCATACAATCATTTCGGCCTTCGGGGCTAGCCGGATTTATCCGGTGCTGTTTTGTGGCCCGGCGATGAAGTCGCCGGGCGGACGTGGCAAACGCTTCCAACCGGAATTGAACGCACCCATTTGAATTGTTGCGGCGCTTTCCGGCCCACTTGACAAAATCGCGTTTTTGCGAGATGATCAAACACTCCCTTTAGACCTTTCCTGTTCGTCCCCCCATTTCGCTTTCCCCCACATCTCCCCCGATGTGCGGAATGCGCAGGAAACATTGACTCCACTGCAAAAAGGTCATTTCACCACGGAGACACGGAGGACACGGAGAAAATAGTGGTAGTTCACAGAGAAATTTCTCTCCAAATCTCACCTTTTTCTTCCTCCGTGCGCTCTGTGCCTCCGTGGTGAAGGTTTTTTCAGTACAGCCAACGTTGCATGTCCCCCACTATTCGACGAAAAACCTGTGTCTTTTGCTTACGCCCGAAACTCGCGCGTCGCGCCGGGGCTTGGGGGCGTTTGGTTTCAATCGGGGTTGGCGTGTGCGTCGGGAGCGAATAGGATGATTGATTGACGAATACTCTCCCCCAACGAGGCCCGCGATGACCGCCATCCATCCCCCCTACGTCTCTCTGCTGGATGTTTTGCAACGCCGCCAGGGAACCGGTTTCATTGGCCGCGCGCCATTCATCGAACGCTTTCGGCGGAACCTCACCCTCGATTTCGACGATCCCGCGCGCCACTACATTTTCGCCATCACTGGCGAGCCGGGCGTGGGCAAAACCTGGCTCATGCGCCATCTGCAGCGCCTGGCCGGGCTCGAAAAGGGCGTGCGCGCGCTGTGGGATAGCGGCGACGCCGAAGACCCTCTGGCCGTGATGGTGCATCTGGCCGAGCAACTGGCCCGGCAGGGCGTGGCCATGCCCGCCTTCGCCGCTGCATATCAACGCTGGCGAGACGACGCCCAACTGCTGGCCGGGCGTCTGGACAGCGTCTCGGGCGTGCGATTCTTTTTGGGGGATAAACTGGTGGATTCCGCCATCGCCTGGCGACATCGCTCGTCGGGATGGGGCGTCGTCGCCACCGCTGACACGTCCGCGCTCTTCGGAGATCAGCTACGCGTGCGAGAGGAGGCCGCTCGTCAGCTTCTGCCCGATGAGGAAGCCTTCCAGCTAGCGATGGACCCGGTGGCCGCGCTTGCGCCCCTGTGGCTGGACGATATCCGCGCCATCGCCCAAAGCGAAACCCTGGCCTTCTTCTTCGATGACGTGGATCGGGCGGGCGGCTGGCTGGCCGATTGGCTGCTGCAACTCCTCAGCGGCGCTTACGGAGCCATCCCCATCCAGAGTCTGTGGCTGATGGCGGGCGTCAATGCGCCCGATAGCGAGCGCTGGCTGCCCCTGGCCCATCTCATGGAGCATTTCGCACTTAAGCCCTTCCCGCAAGACGACGTCCGCAGCTTCCTGCATCGCTACAACGGCCACAAGCCCGCGGACGAATCGGAAACCGCCGAGGCGGCGCTGCCCTTGCACCTGGCCGTGCGGGCCGCGTTCCGCCAAACACTGAAGCGCGATCCTGATCCCAACAGTGAGGACAGCCCCTTGCGCCAACTGTTCGACGCGCTGCCCCCGGAGCGGCAACGCATTCTGCTGTTGGCCGCGCTGCCTCGCCGCATCACCCGTCAGCGCCTCGCCCTGCTGTTAGATAAACCGCCGGACGCGACGCCCGAATCGGAATGGTTTTTCTCCCTGCCCATTTTGCAGCCATTGCCCCATGGCTGGCGTTTCCATGAGGATGTGCGGCGCGAGCTCCTGACCATTGCCCGGGACGAAGCGCCCGAAATCGCCAGCCAAGGCTTCGAAAAGCTGGCCCTGGCCCTGCGTCGCCAGGCCGACGATCTGAAGCTGGACGGCCCCGCTCGCTGGGCGGATCTGGCCTGGCGCGAGTTGTGGCTGGAGCATCTCAGCTATCGGCTGCTGCAAGACGGCGAGCTTTATCTGGGCATGGCGCTGGATGCCGCCCCCCTCGCCCTGGAGTTGAATCCCGCCTGGGCCCGGGCCCTGGGCCGCGAGCTCCTTCGCGCGGGCCAGGAAGGCGCGGGGAAGGACATCGTCGCCTGGGGCGAACGCATCATCGCCGCGGCCCAGGCTCTGACCACCGGCGATTATCAGCAGGCGCTCTCGCTGCTGGATGCGCTCATCGAATCGGAGACCCTGCAACCTCATCGTCTGGGCATGACCCACGCCTTTCGCGGCTGGCTGCTGCGGGCCGAGGGACGTATGCAGGATGCGGTGGAAGCCTACGCCCGCGCCGCCGAGACGAATCCCCATCTCGCCTGGGCCGCGGCGCAAGAGGCTGCGACCTGGCTTCTCATGGAGCGCATGGAGCCGGCCCGGGAGCGGCTGGCCGACGCACTGACGAAGCGCCCTGAACTGGATTGGGGGCTGGGTCTGCGCGGGTGGTTCGCCTACGGCGATGAGCGCTTGCGGGATGCGCACAACGACTTTTCCTCCGCCCTCAGTCTGAACCCAGCACAGCTGGCCTGGGTTTTGCCCTTCCGCGGGGAGATCAGACGGCTGCTCGGCAACCAGGAGGGCGCGCTATCCGACCTGGACCAGGCCATCGAGCGTTTTCCGCAGCGGGCCTGGCTGCACGCCCTGCGCGGCGTCATCCTCAACGAACTGGCCCGTCCCGAGGAGGCCCTGGCCGCGTTCAGGCAGGCCCTGAGCCTTGCTCCCGACGAAGCCTGGATCATCGCTCAGCAGGGGCTGGCGCTGGAGGCCCTGGATCGGGGCGACGAGGCGCTTGCCGTCTATTCTCGGGCGCTGGAGCTGGCGCCGGATGACGCCTGGACGCTCACCCGGCGGGGCGCGCTGCTCAAACAGCAAGGCCGTCATTCCGAGGCCCTGGCCGATCTGGATCAGGCGGTGACGCTCACTCAAACCGACGCCGCGCCGTTGGCGGTGCGGGCGATGCTTCGTCACGAGTTGGCGGAGCATGCGCTGGCTGTGGACGATCTCGATGCGGTGCTCGCTCTCCAGTCCGATGATTTCGACGCCCTGCGGCTGCGCGCGCAAAGCCGTTATCACCTGAAACGCTATGAGGGCGCGGTGGATGATCTCACCCGGGCGCTGATGCTGGCTCCGACGGATGTGGATTTGCTGATATGGCGCAGTCGGGCGTTTGTTGGGCTGGGGCAGTTGGATGACGCGCTCACCGACATCAACACCGGCCTGGGCATCGAACCGGATAACCTGGATCTACTGGTGCAACGGGGCGATCTTTATCGACGCATGGGGCGTTACGAGGCGGCGCTGGCCGATCTCGATAAGGCCCTGGCCGAGAATCCCCATCACGCCCGGGCTTTGGCCTGCCGCGGCGATGTCTATCGTCAACTGGGCCGCGATGAAGAGGCCGTATCCGATTTCGCCCGGGCCCTGGCCATTAATCCTGATGATGGCTGGACTCTGGCCCGCCGCGCGGATGTTTATCGTCGCACCGACCGCTATCAGGAGGCCCTGGCCGATTTCGCCCGGGCGTTGGCCATCGATCCTGATGACGCCTGGGCCCTGGCCCATCGGGGCGAAACCTACCGGCAGATGGATGATCTCGATCTGGCCATCAAGGATTTCAGCCGGGCGTTGGAGCTGGATCAGAGCGATTATTGGGCCTGGGCCGGACGCGGGGAGACCTGGCGTCAGTTGGGCGAGCTGGATCTGGCGGTGAAGGATTTGAGCCGGGCCCTGGCTCTGAAACCCGATGATCCGGTGCTGTTGGAGTTGCGGGGCACGGCGCTGGCCGAGTTGAATCGGGATGAAGAGGCGCTGGAGGACTTCAATCGGGCCATGAGCGCACATCCCGACCAGAGCGCTTTGCTCACCCTGCGCGGCGATCTGTTGCTGAAAATGCGTCGTTATGAAGAGAGCGAGGCCGATTTGAACCAGGCGCTGACGTTGAATTCCGAAAATGTCGATGCTTTGGTGGTGCGAGGACGGTTGCTGCGCACTTTGCAGCGTTATCGTGATGCGCTGGTGGATCTGGATCGGGCCATCTCGCTGCGGCCCGACGATGGCTGGGCCATGGCCTACCGGGGCGAGCTTCATCGCCTGCTCAAACGCTATCACGCCTCTCTCACCGATCTTTCCGGCGCTCTGTCGCTGCTGCCGGACGAACCGTGGATTTTGGCCCAGCGGGGCGAGACCCATCGGCTGCTGGGCATGTATGGCGAGGCTCTTTCCGATCTCACCCGCTCTCTCGAATTGCGGCCTCAGGATATCTGGACTCTGGCCACCCGCGGCCAGGTGCTGCGCACGCTGGGACGCTATGACGAGGCTCTGGAGGATTTCACCCGGGCCATTCAGTTGAGTCCGAACTACGCCTGGGCTTACGCCAGTCGCGGCGAGACCTTGCGGGTGGTCAAGCGTTACGAGCAGGCGCTGCAAGATCTCGACCGGGCGCTGGCTTTATCGCCCGATATGACCTGGGCCCTGGTCAATCGAGGACAGGTGCATCTGGCCCTGAAGAATGGCGAGGCAGCGCTGGAGGATTTCGACAAGGTCGTCTCGCTGAATCCCAACTACGCCTGGGCTTTGGCGGGCCGCGGGCAGGCCTATCGCATGTTGGGCCAGCTCGACGCGGCGCTGGATGATTTCCACCGGGCCATTGCCATCAATCCCAACTTCGTGTGGGCCCTGGTCAATCGCGGCCATGTCTTCCGTCTCATGGGTCGCTATCAGCAGGCGCTGGCCGATTTCGACCGGGCCATCTCGCTGGACCCCAACAACGCCTGGGCCATGGCCGGTCGGGCGCAGGTGAATCGGGCGCTGGAGCGCTACGAGCAGGCCCAGAGCGACATCGGCCGCGCCATCGCGCTCACGCCCGAGCTGGATGTGGATCTCTTCCGCCGGGCCATCACCCGCCAGCTCAAGGGCGATGTGGAAGGCGCCCGGGCCGACCTGGATGAGGCCATCGGCATCGCGGAATCGGTTTACGAGATCGAGCCGGAGAACTGGCGCAACACCTTCAATCTGGCCATCTACTATCTGGCCCGGGGCCGCCGCACACTATCCGAGCGACTCTATCGCGAGGGACTCAGCGCTCCGGCCCCCACCGCCGAGATCAAACGGGCCGAGCGCACCCTGGAGGATTATCTGGCCCTCTTCCCCGATAACAACGTGGCCCGGGCCGCGCTGGAGATGATCCGCGACTATCTGCGCAATGGATAGACATTATCGGTAGTGACTATACAGCTCACATATCAGACTTTGAAGGCTAGAGCCGCCAACAGGCGACATGCCAAGACCGCAAAACGTCAAGCGTCAAACGTCATCCCGCTGTAACGATGTCATGGATTATTGCAGGACGATGCTTTGCCAACAACCACCTGACGTTTGACGTTTTACGTATGACGTGGGTTGTCATCAATGGCCAACGTTGCTTTGTCAGGCATTTTTTCGCAGGAGCCTGTCTCAGAAACATAAAACCCGGAAACGCTGCGGGCGTCCGGGTTTTACGCTTTCGGGGGGATGTGGGCGTTGTTGCGAAGTCTAGGCGGGCTCCGGTTGGATTTCCTGGAAACTGGATTCCGGGAGCATGCCTTCCAGCACCTTTTCCATGGCCATGGTGTGGCTGCAAATGCCTCTCTGGGTAAAGAAATCGCAGGTGCAATGCCACTGATTATTCTCGAATGTCACGGTGTGATCCCGATGATTCCCCTTGAACACCACAGTAAAACTCGAAAACTCCATCCTATCCCGTTCGTCTGCGTAGCGTTTTGCCTTCATGATTTTGCTGATCATGGCCGAATCCATCATAAAACAAACCTCCGGGAGATGTGGGGGAGAAGACCCTGAGAAATGAAAAAACGCTCGCGCAGGAAGGCGGAGCGTCGTTAGGTCAGGGTGTAAAAGAAAAGTGAATTTGACATGATTGTCGTCACAGATGACTTGGTTACAGGGTCAGGCTATCTGATTCAAGTATACCTTGCGCCGGGCGTTCTGTCAAACGTTTTGAGCAACGTCTTTCCTACGATTTTCCTACGGTTTGTTCCGTAAATAGAACGCTTGCTGATTGCTGAGGGTTAGCAAAACCAGCGTCGGGCGAGTCTGCAACGAGTGTGATGCGTAATGCGTAATGCGTGAGGTTGTCACGCATCACGAATCACGCATTACGACCGTCATTTCGAGGGAGCGCAGCGACCGAGAAATCCCCCTGCAAGCGCGGAGATTCCTCGAAAAAAAGTTTCGCGCCGCGGCGGAAGTGTGTTCCGCCGCAGGTGGTTGAGCGCCAGGCCGCAGTCCGAAAAGCATAGCTTAAACCTGCCTGAGCTTCGTAAACTGCCGTTCAAGGTGCGACGCACTTACCGCAGGCTCAAGTGCGTCGCACCTGGGAAGATTTCTCCTACTTGCGGTCGTCGGAATGACATAACAATCAGAGCTCATCAAACGTAAGCGTCAAACGTCAGAGCGTGACGAGAAGGCTCTTTTTGACGTTTGACGCTGAGCTTGTCGGAGAGTATCTCGCCGGATTCACTTCTCAGCCGCCAGATATTTTCAAGGGCAGCCAGGCCCGATACACCCGCCTGGGCAGCCGATTCCACAGGGAAGGGTCTTCGCCGCCCAGTCGCCAGAAGATGATCCCGCGCAGATCGTTGGTCGCGGCCAGTTGCGCCCGGGCCGCCACGCTGTCGGCGTTGGCGAAGATGACAAAATGGGCGTCGTCAGCGTAGCTGAACCACGGCTCCTGCACCATCCCTCGCTCATCTCGCTCCCACCACTGGATTTCCGCGCCCTGGGCCCGCCGCAGCGCGTCCGCCTCCTCCCACACCAGGGCCTCGCCGGTCATATCGGCCAGGGCCAGGGGCGTGAACAGTGGTTTGCTCTCGTCGCGCCAATCGTAGCCGTAGAGATTCACGCCCAACACAATCCTGGAGGCGGGCGCTTGCATCTTGGCGTAATCGATGACCTGCTGCATCCAGTGCATCGGTGCGATGGGTCCGGGCGGATTGCCGTCCACGCAGCCCGACGCCCAGCACCAGCCATAAGTCATCAATCGCAGCTCATCCGCGGACATGGCCAGCGCCCGATAATCCTGCGCGCCCGGCCCGTCCCAGCCCGCCGCGTCGAAGGTCTTGGGCTGGACGGTGACCGTGAGCAGTCTGCCGCGGGCGTGCAGATCATCCGCCAGCGCCTGCACCCAGGCCGAAAACAGCTCTTTGTCCTCGGCCGCCAGATTCTCGTAATCCAGATCGACGCCGTCGAGATCGTATCGCTCGACCTCCGCCACGATGGCCCGGCGGTGCGCAGCCGCCAGGCCGGCGTCATTCAGGATGGCGTGGACGCGCTCCTGCTCGAACTGGTTGGTGATGGTGGGGATGACGCGAACGCCCGCGTTCCGGGCCTGATGCACCAGCTCCGCGTCCCGCGAGCCCGCAAAAGCTATCAGCGCGCCATCCGCGTCCACGCCGTACCAAAAGGGGCTGACGACGCTGAGGCTGTCTATATGCGCATCGAAGGAGGCCCGGGCCGCGTCGCCGTCCCAGGCAGTAGGCATCCAGGCCGAGATTTGCAGCCGGTGGGGCGCGGGCGGCAGAGGGGTATCGAAAGGCGCAGCGGCGGTCGACGCGGGCCAAATGAACATTGCCGCCCCCATCACGAAAGCCAGCGAGACGACGATGATTTTTGATTGCGCGTAGTTGATGGTGATGGCGCTCTTCATACTCCCAACTCGGCGCCAATAAAATCGGGCCTGCCGCGCAGAAAATCCGCGATGTCCAGCATCTTTTTGCCCGGAAGCTGCGCCTTTTCGATCAGCAACAGGCCCGCGCCAGTGCCCACCGCAGCTTTCTTCTCCCAGGCGATGACGCGTCCCGGCTCCGCCTGGCCCTCGACGACCCTTGCCGCCCCGATCTTCAGATTTTGTCCCCGCCAGGTGGTGAAAGCGCCCGGCCAGGGCCGGTAGGCTCGCACCATCCGCTCGATTTCGGCAGCCGGGCGAGCCCAGTCGATGCGGGCATGCTCCTTTTTCACCAGTCGGCAAAGGCTGACGCCCGCCTGAGGCTGCGGTTTGGGCTGAATGTGGCCCGCCAGATAGCAGGGCAGGGTTTCCATCAGCAGCTCGGCCCCCAGCCGCGCCAGCCGCTGGCCCAAACTGGCGGCGTCGTCATCGGGGCGGATGCTTTCGGCTCGCTGGCTGAGGATAGGCCCGGTGTCCATGCCCGGGTCCATCTGCATGATGGTGACGCCGGTTTGCGGGGCGCCCGCCAGGATGGCCGCGGTGATGGGGGACGCGCCCCGCCAGCGGGGCAGCAGCGAGGCGTGGACGTTGATGCAGCCGTAGCGGGGCAGGTCCAGCACCTGGGGCCGCAGGATTTGGCCGTAGGCTGCGACGACGATGAGCTCGGGCTCCAGTGCAGCCAGGGCCTGGAGTGCGTCTGGTTCGCGTAGTCTGGATGGTTGCAGGATGGCGCTCACGCCCGCGGCCAGCGCGGTTTGCTTGACGGGAGAGGGCTTGAGCTTGCGCCCGCGTCCCGCCTTGCGGTCGGGCTGGGTGACCACGCCCGCCACATCGAAATCGGGATGGGCCAGCAGGGCTTGCAGGGAGGGAACCGCAATTTCGGGCGTTCCCATGAAGATGGTTTTGATCATACGTCGCTATGTCGGGTAATCGATGGAGTAACTACGAAGATAGGCGCTTAGCGCATCGAGATCGAGGAAAAGTTATCGATCTTTGTAGCAAGTCGCAGGTGGCGGGTGGCAGGTAGCAAGTCGCCAGAGCTTCGCCCCCACCCCGGCCCTCCCCCGCTAGTCGCTTCGCTCCTTTGCAGGGGAGGGAGCCGCTGGTTTGCAAAGGATTTTTGCAGACGGAGAGGTCTTCCCCCCCGCTTGCGGGGGGGAGTGAGGGGGGGCCTTCTCTCGCAGACGCGAAAACCTCGGAAAAAGGGAAGTAATTTTTAGACGTTCACTAAGTACGCGTCCAGAAATTAGTGCAAGAAGGCGTAAGTCATTGGATGGCTGGCTGCTTGCGCTTGCGTCCAGCCGGATTCGCAATCCGGCGGGTTGAATGGGAAAAGTGCGCCGGATCGCACATCCGGCGCGGCGCATTATCATAATGAACAATACAATAGACATTATTGGAAATAGTCTGCGGCGAGGTGTGCTATCAGAATCAATGATCAAGGAAGGGTGATTAGATTGGCCGCCTGTCTGCCTGCGCAGGCAGATGCCTTTCGCGCCGAAAATGTCCCTGAAGAGGGACATGCGGCGGAGCGCCCTGAGACCTGAATTTATTCGGCGTGTGCTTGCGGATGAAATCGTGATCTACTGAAGGTAACTGCTAAGGTCGTTTCGCTTGAATTAACCTGACAGGTTCCTTTGGCGGCGATTCAATGCCTTGCACGCTTCGTTGCTGACTGAAAAACCTCACATCCAGCCGCCAAGGGGGTGCGTCCTTTTTCGGTTGAAGCGTTTGCCACGTCCGCCCGGCGATGAAGTCGCCGGGCTACAAAACAGCGCCGGATAAATCCGGCTAGCCCCGCAGGGGCGCTGTTTCTAGCCGGGGGACTTC
>JALWDV010000058.1 GCA_027036755.1 Anaerolineae bacterium | reverse complement strand
GGCGGGTGTCGTCGGGGTTTCTTTCGGCGGGGTGGGCTTGCCGCCCTCGTCGATGGGCGTGGGCGCGCCCGCCTGGGGCGATTCCTGAGCGCATCCGGCTAACGCAAACGCCAGAATGGCGAGGATGAGGATGAGTCGAAAGTGATTTTTCATGGAAGCCTCCGATTCAGAACGGATACAATGAGCGGCTGCACGCAGATAATGAATGAAAATCCCTTGTTACGTCATTTCGACGACCGCAAGGAGGAGGAATCTCCTCGCGTGCAGGGGGATTTCTCGGTCGCTGCGCTCCCTCGAAATGACGCAGGGGAGCCGGAAAAAGATCGTCAGGCCATGGCCCGGTGGATGACCAAAATCACGCCCGAGCGCAAGGTGATGCGGGCCTCTGACGCGATGAGTTCGTTGCTGACGCCGCGACTGTGGCCAAAGGGCAACGCGGCGTCGATCAACCGCCAGCGCAGGCCCGAATGGTAGGTCAGGCCCGAGACGTCGGGCGTGAGGGGCAGCACCGAGACGATGTCGCCCGGACGCCCGCGCAGCGTTATCGCATCCCGAACGACGCGCGCCCGCTCTGCGCCGGAAGCCAGCACGATGTCGAGAGGGGCGAACTCAGGGCGGGCCAGCAGAAAGATGTTGGCAAGAGTCTGATCCAGATGTCCGCCCAGCGCCCCCAGCAGGATGACTCCATCCGGCCGCAGGTCTCGGGCCGCGAAGAGGGCCAGCTCCAGATCAGTGTCGTCTTTATCCCGGGGGAATTGGCGAATTTCGACGCCCGCCTTACGCAATCGCGCCACGGTTCGGGCGTCCACGCTGTCCAGATCGCCGATGATCAGATCGGGCGTCAGCCCCAAAGTCAGGGCATGGTGGGTCCCGCCATCGGCGCAGAGGATGAAATCATCCGGACGAATGAGCGCGCGGTCTTGTTCGGGGTAAGGCAAATCGCCATTGGCGAAAAGGATGATGCGCCTGGGCATGAGAAACAGGGAGGGAGTGAGGAAATGACGAGAGTCCGCCCGGCGATGAAGTCGCCGGGCTACAAAACAGCGCCGGATAAATCCGGCTAAGCCCCGCAGGGGCGCTGTTTCTAGCCGGGGGACTTTATCCCCCGGCGTTGGCGGCGGGCGCGAAGCGCCCCGGGCCTATAACCGGATTATTTTGTCAATGTTGTAGCTGCTAAGGTCGTTTTCGGTTGAACTAACCTGACAGGTTCCTTTGGCAGCGATTCAGAGCCCTGCACGCTTCGTTGCTGGCTGAAAACCACACATCCTACCGCCAAGGTTACCAGAACCTGTCAGGTTTGAGTGGGAAAAGACGCCTTTATGGCATAAGTTATGCCTCTTTTTTCCTTTGCGGCTTCGCGCCTTTGCGTGAGATCATGCTTTAGCGAAAAAGCCACCTGCCGGAATGGGGCAAGTGGCTTTCGAATCGTTGCTGTCGATGTCGGTTCCTACGCCGGCATTATCCGGATCAGGTTCAGGGGTCGGTGACGAATGCGGTCACCCTCTCAGCCGGGCTTGCCCCAGCTCCCCCGAGTTATTGAATTTTCTGCCGTAACTATACAGCTCCCTCTGCAAGACGTTTTTACCACTAAGGCACAAAGTCACAAAGACACGAAGAAAATTTTTTATTTTCCTTTTGCGCCTTAGTGTCCTTAGGGGTTTTCGCCTTGCTATGAGAGGGGGCGTGTATAGCTTGACAATGTCACATTACGTCATTCAGCAATTTCAAATTTAGAATCCGCAAGCGGAAAGGAGGCGCTTTCACCCCTCCCGGCCTCCTTTTGCCCCCACCC
>JALWDV010000057.1 GCA_027036755.1 Anaerolineae bacterium | reverse complement strand
CCCATCCAGACCGCCAGTGCCTGGCCCCCTCCCCGGCCCTCCCCCGCCAGTCGCTTCGCTCCTTTGCAGGGGATGGAGGCGCTGGTTTGCAGAGGATTGTTCAGGCGAGGAAGACATCCCCTTCCCGCTTGCGGGGGGGAGCGAGGGGGGGGCTGCCGCAGCAGAAGCCAAGCCACCGAAAACAGACAGACTACCTTAGCAGTTACGATTTTCGAGCCTTCCCCAATACCCACTCGCTGCTATCCAAATATCCATCAGAGCTCTGATTTCAGGAGATTCTGTCTCAATGTCCTCCTATTGGCGTAAGCTTCTCTATGCCTTCGGCATGTTTGGCGTGACGCTGTCGTATCAGGCGTTTACGGGATGGATTCAGTTTTATTATCTGGACATTTTGCGGCTGGCGCCCGCGGCCATGAGCGTGGCCTGGGCCATCTTCACCATCTGGAATATGTTCAATGATCCCATCGCCGGGCAGCTTAGCGACAACACCCGCACCCGCTGGGGCCGCCGCATTCCCTGGATTGCGGCCCTGAGCATTCCGCTGGGCGTCAGTTTTTATCTGCTTTGGGCCGCGCCTTCGGGCCTGGTGGGGGAGAGCGCAGCTCTGTTCAGCGGGCTGTGGTGGTATTTCCTGGGCGTGCTGCTCCTGTTCGACACCCTGTGGTCGGCTGTGGTGCTGAATTATGTGGCGTTGTTCCCCGAAATGTATCCCCGGCAGAGCGATCGGGCGTCGGTGTCGGCCTGGCGGCAGGTGTTCACTATCATCGCCCTCATTCTGGCCGTCACCTTCACCAAGGATATCGCCGAAAACATCGGTTGGGGGAAGATGGGGATGCTGTTCGGTGGGATCGCGGCGCTGGCTTTTTTGATCTCCCTGTTGGGCAGCAAGGAACGGCCCGAGAATCATTCGGAGGAGCCCGAAACGCCTTTCCGCCAGGCCCTGCGCTATACCTTCAGCAATCGCTCCTTCCTCTGGTTCGTCTTTATGAATCTGATGGTGGAGTTCACTTTGCTGGTGCTGCCCGCGGTGGTTCCCCTCTACGCCAAGTATGTGCTGGGCGTGACCGAGGGCCTGCAGCAGGGCTTGCTCAGCGGCGCTGCTTTCATCACGGCCATTCCCGCCTTTGTTTTGTGGGCGTGGGCGGCCAAACGCTGGGACACCCGGCGCACGGTCATCGCCTCGATGATCGCTTTCGGGCTGCTCTTGCTGCCGCTGCTCTTTGTGCAGACCTATACGCAGGCCATCATCACCACGGCCACGCTGGGCGTCGGGTTGGCGGGCCTGCTGATGCTGCGGGACATCATGCTGGCCGATGTCATCGATGAGGATTCGCTGACCGCGGGCGTGCGCCGCGAGGGCATGTACTTCGGCATGAACGGTTTCATCATCCGCCTGGCCTTCGCCTTTCAGGGCGCGATGCTGGGGGGAATGCTGGCGCTGACCGGGTATAATCCGGCGCTGGAATCGCAACCGCACAACGTGGCCCTGGGCCTGCGTTTTCTCATCACCCTGGTTCCCATGGCCGCTATTCTCATCGGCGTTTTCGCCGCCTGGAAATACCCCCTGCACGGCCAGCGGTTGCACGCGGTCAAGGCCCGCCTGGGCAGTTTGGAATAGAATTGCGCTTGTTTTGAAAATAACCTCTGTTGTGTCATTCTGAGTGAGCGTAGCGACCGAAGAATCTCTGCCGTTGCAAAAGGGGAGATTCTTCGTAACTGCTAAGGTCGTTTTCGCTTGAATTAACCTGACAGGTTCCTTTGTCTACGATTCAGAGCCTTACATGCTTCGTTGTTGGCTGAAAATCGCACATCTTACCGCCAAGATTACGAGAACCTGTCAGGTTTGAGTTGAAAAAGACAACCAACTGGCATACGTTAGCAGTTACGATTCTTCGCTCCTTCCAGTTGCTCAGAATGATACATGAGCGTTCTATTTTCATCGGTGTTGGTGCGGGATCGTCTTCTGTTCGATTATGGCGTGGCTACTGATTCGGGCGACAAGGCTTCGCTATGTTCGTAGAGATACTCGGGGTCCAGGTCCAATCCGTTCGACCAGGAAATAGTGTCGAAAGAAACTCTGACTGTTTTGAACAGGGATGGTGAAGCCAGTTCGCGGAATTTTCCAAAGGAAAAAAGCGGCTGCACATCGAAAATGCGCATTTCGCCATTGTCGAATGTCAGAAGCAATCGATAATCATTGAGTATCTCGACCTGCTTGACTGCCGGGGGCATGTGATTCCTCTCGAATGAGCTGTCGATCAGCAAAAATGCCTTTTGACTTTGTGTGGCAACCCGCTTATTATGGGAGTCTCATCATTTTGCCACTTGTATTCATGCCATGACCACCATCGATCCCAACGACTTTTTCAACCAGCCCGACCCGTTCACCGATGTGCCGCCCGACCACCGCTCGGGCTTTGTGGCGGTGGTGGGACGCCCGAACGTGGGCAAATCCACCCTGATGAACGCCATCCTGGGCCAGAAGGTGGCGATTGTCTCCCATCGCCCGCAGACCACCCGCAATCGCATCGCGGGCATCCTCACCCGGGAGGATTGCCAGATCGTGTTCATCGATACGCCCGGCATCCACAAGCCCAAGCATCGTCTGGGCAAATACATGGTGGATGAGGCGTATCGGGCGCTGCCCGACGCGGATCTGGCCCTGTGGGTGGTGGATGTGAGCAAAATGCCCCGCAGCGATGACCGGCGCGTGGCGCAGGCGTTGTCGCAGCAGCATCTGCCGGTCGTTCTGGCCATGAACAAGATCGACATCACCCCGCCCGACAGGCTACTGGCCCACGCCGACGTGTATCGGGCGCTGGTTCCGGGCCTGGCCGCGGATATCGCAGTGAGCGCGCTCAAAGGGCAGGGCGTGGACGCGCTGGTGGATGAGATTCGGGCGCTGCTGCCCCTGGGGCCGCGCTACTATCCCCCCGACCAGGTCAGCGACGTGCAGGAGCGCTTTCTGGTGGCCGAACTCATCCGCGAGAAAGCCCTGCTTTATCTGCGAGAGGAGGTGCCCCACGCGGTGGCCGTGGATTTGCAGGATTTTCAGGAGCGGGAGAACGGCGTCATCTACATCTTCGCCCGCATTTTCGTGGAGCGAGAGTCGCAGAAGGGCATCCTGGTGGGCAAAGGCGGCGGCATGATCAAGAAGATCGGCGCGGAGGCCCGCAAGGAGATCGAAGCCGCGCTGGGCCGCCGCGTTTTTCTGGATCTGCATGTGAAAGTCAAGCCCAAGTGGCGCACCAACCCCGCTGAGCTGCGGCGTCTGGGCTATGCCTGAGGTGGATGTGCTGGCCTATGAGCGCGTCTGGTGGGCGGAGGGACGCGTGGTGGCCGGGCTGGATGAGGCCGGTCGGGGAGCCTGGGCCGGGCCCGTGGTCGCGGGCGCGGTCATTCTGCCGCCCGAGCCCGAGCGTCTGCTGGAGGCCCTGGCGGGCGTGGATGACTCCAAGCGCCTGACGCCCGCGGCCCGAGATCGCCTCTACGACCGCATCCGTATGGTGGCCGCCACCGCGGTGGGCGTGATCCCGGCCCGGGTCATCGACGAGATCGGCATCCTCAACGCCACCTATCGGGCCATGGAAGCGGCGCTGGCCGCGCTGCCCCGTCCCCCCGACGCCCTGCTCATCGATCACATCCCCCGGCCCCTGGGCGAGTGGGAGCAGAAGCGGCTGGTGCGGGGCGAAAGCGCGTCCCTGAGCATCGCCGCGGCCTCCATCATCGCCAAGGTGCATCGAGACAGGCTGCTGGCCGCGCTAGACGAGCAATATCCCGGCTATGGCTTTGCTCGACATAAAGGCTATGGCACAAAACAGCATCAGCGGGCCATTGCCGAACTGGGCCCTGCGCCCGTTCACCGGCTTTCCTGGGGCCCGTTCCGGCAGCCGCGGCTGCCTTTCGAGGAGGCGCGATGATGAGGTTTTCAGTACGCAGCGTTCGGTGTGCAGCGGTGATGATGGTGTTGGCGTTGGCGATGTTGGCTCTGGCGGGGTGCGGCAAGGCGACGCCCGCGCCTGCTCCAACGCCCGCGCCCGCTGTTCCCCTCTTCGATGACGATGAGGCGGCCATTCGCTGGCTGCTGGCGACGGAGAGCCGGGGCGTGGTGAACAAGGACATGGATCTGCTGGCCGCCATCTGGGCGGAGGATGCGGTGGTCATCGACGCCAAGCACACGCCCGACGCCCCCGCGGACGACGCCCGCTGGCAGGGCCTCGACGCGGTGCTGGATCGCTATGTGACGCTGGTGTTTCCCGGCAATCCCACGGTGGCCGCGCCCGCGGATGTGCAGATCATCATCGATGGCGACAGGGCTGAGGCTGTCTCCACCACCCGCATCAACGATGAGTTGTCGCCGGGCGGGGACAAATGGACGTTCGTGAAGCGGGACGGGCGCTGGTTCATCCAATCGCTGACGTATAATCTGGAGCCGGAAGCGAACTCTGCTATGACTTCGCCTTTGCTCACCCCCGTGTCACCTCCAACGGCATTTCCTATCCCCACCTCTTCGTCATCCCCGGTTCCCACAGCAATCGTCGGTTCCGCCATGCCAACTGCCAGGCAGGCACTGACGTTGATGTATGGTGATCGGGCGTATGTCATCGACGATCATCAGGCTATGCTGACCGCTCCTGCCGATGGTTATACCACCACTGTCCACATCAATACGATGGGGTGCTATTGGGAGGAGAATGAAGAAAAATGTCTGGTCATTACGGATCAAGCATTTGACCACGCCCACATTACGCAAGCTCAAATCGATGGCGCTCTTTTCCTGCGGCAGAACGGGGTCTGGCGCATGGAGCTATTTCGGCCCCGGCTAGCGGAACTGGGTTCTTTTGGCTACGTCCCCAAGGGATCGTTGATTTATTTTGGGCCTGACAGACGTGCGGCGCTTATCCATTCCTATTGGCAGGGACAGGGCAGCGAAGAAGAGCATATCACCATTTTTGCGCAAATTGGCGATGAGATAAAAGTCATATTCGATCAGCTCGTGAATGCTTCTTTTACGCCGCCAGACGGGGGCGCCGCGCTGGGGCCGGGATGGGGATATGGTTCTCGTTTGGAGTTCGAGGAAAACGAAAAATCTGATTATTACACCATCGTGCTGACGCAATTTGGAACGGGGCAAGAAGGCGATTATTTCAGGCGGGATAGCGTTTTTTTGTTCGAGGATGGTCGTTATGTTTTGGCGTCTCGACATGATTGGTAGATGATCTTCTAAAGATTCGGGTGCGTGGCGACAGCCTGGGAGATTTCCCTCCCTGCGGTCGTCGGAATGACGTAACCAGGGATTTTCGTCAGTTTGCTCCCGAGTTTGCTCCCGGCCAAATTCGTCTTTTCGGTCGAATACGTGTATGATTGGCGGTGAATTGAAAACCGGGCGTGGTTCAGAGTGACCGACTTGTACCTTGACAATTGAAGAAACAGGAACTCCAATGACAGGCAAGCAAGAGGAGCCGGTCCCCAATGGGCCGGATATAGAATGAGTTAGCTTGGGTGGGCGT
>JALWDV010000056.1 GCA_027036755.1 Anaerolineae bacterium | reverse complement strand
ATCGCATCCATCACCAACTTCCTGGACCCGCAAGCCTTTGTGATGGGCGGCGGGCTGGTGGAGAGCCTGGGCGAGCCCTTCCTGGCCCCCATCCGCCAGCGCGCCCGTGAACTGTTCTTCGTCCGTCAGAGGGTGGATGAGGTGCAGATACTGCCCGCCGCGCTGGGCGACGATTCGGGCGTGCTGGGCGGCGTGGCCCTGGCCGCCGAACAATCGAATTGAACGCCCGATTCCTCATCCTCTCACATTCATCCCCGCCTCATCCATGACCGACCCCATTTTCGACCCCAACGACCTGCCCGACATCCCCCTGGAAGACCGGGGCTATGGCTACAAAGTGGGCACCGAGCTTTTTCTGGTGCGCCACGGCCAATCCATGACTAACATCTACAAAAACCTGGTGTCTTACGATCCCAATCTCACCGCGCTTGGCTGGGCCCAGGCCCTGCGCGTGGGCGCGTACATGGCCCGGGAACTGCCTGTGGATGTGGTCGTCAGCTCGCCCCTGCGCCGGGCGCACAGCACCGCGCTGGCCGTGGCCCACGCGCAGGGCCTGGAGGTCATCGAGATGGCGGGATTGGAGGAGTTCTTCGCCGCGTTCTACGACGAGATGCCCCTGCATCATCCCATGCGCCCCTGGTGGGGCCGCACCAACTGGCAGCCCACCAGCGAGGGCGCGCCCGGCTTCACCGCGTTCCGAGGCCGGGTGCTGGCCGCGCTGGCCGAGATTCTGGAAACCTGGGCGGGCAAACGCATCTGCGTGGTCAGCCACGGCGGCGCCATGGGCGTGATCACCGCGGCCATGGTGGGCTCGCAGCAACTTTCGGTGTGGCAAAACAACACGGGCGTGAGTCACTTCCTCTGGCCCGAATGGAAGCGCTGGATGGTCATGTTCATCAACCGGCGGGAGCATCTGCTGGACCTGAACGAGGCCGATTATCCCCATCCGCCCGAGGCCGAGCCCGCGGAAGGGGGCTTCGTGCGCATCCCCGAGGGCCTCATCCAGTCCTGGTCCGATCTGCCAGCGCACCCCAAGCTGGCGTTTCTCAGCAATCATCTGCGGCGCTCCGACCGCATCCTCTTCATCCAGCCGCCCGATGCGCTGACGCCGCTGCGGGTTTCGTTACGCTCTCGGGGCGCGGTCATCCTCAGCGACGACCTGCAACTACTGGAGGCGGGCGAATTGCGTCGGGCCGTGCTCAACGCCAATCACATCCGCTACCAATATCTCTTCCTGCCTCTGCCTTACCCCGACCATCATTTCGACTACGCGGTCATCCCCGAAGGCTGTCACAAGGTGGCGGAAGCCGAACTCGCGCGGGTGATGAAGGGTGCTTCGGGGGTGATCCGCTATGCCCGGGCGTGATGCGGTGGCGCTCACATCTCCGCCCGGTGCAGCGCGCGCTCCAATTTCCGCATCGCCCGCAGCACCTTCTTGTATTCTTTCCACAGCGCCTCGATATCCTCTGGCGATGACACTGCGGCCTGAGTCATGCGGGCCGAGGCCCTGAGCAGGGAAAACGCCTCGCTCTGAATAGGAACGCCTTCCCCCTTCAGCTTGTTGGCGGCCTTGATGATGGCTTTCACCTCCGGGCCCCAGTCTTTTTCCGGGCCCCTGCGCCGGGAGCCGCCAAATTGCTGTGCAGAGGGTTCGAGACTCTCGATGATGCGCCCGTTCTGCTTCGCTGTCAGATAAATCTCCTTCAACTCCTCCCGTATGCCACCGCCAAAAAACATGTTGTACGGGATGAGAATGCCGTCATAGATGATGCGCCCCTTGAAAGGCAGCAGAACCGTGTTCA
>JALWDV010000055.1 GCA_027036755.1 Anaerolineae bacterium | reverse complement strand
AGCGCTCGAACCAGTGCACCTGGGCGATGATCTCGCCCGGGCTGAGGTTGCGCACCAGCCCGCCCAGGCCCGTGGCGCAGAAGGGGCAGCCAATGCCGCAGCCCACCTGGGTGGAGATGCACACCGTTCGTCGCTTGTCATAAAGCATGAGCACCACCTCGATGCTGCTGCCGTCGGGCAGGCGGAACAGGGCCTTGCGCGTCTCCCCCGCATCGTCATCCACCTGCACGATGAGTTCCAGCGGATTGATGAAGGTTTCCGCGGCCAGGCGCTGGCGCAGCTTTTTGGGCAGATTGGTCATCTGCGCGGGATCGGTGACCAGGTTCTTGTGCAGCCAGTCGTAGATCTGATTACCGCGATATTTGGGCTGCTCCCAGGATTTCATCATTTCCTGGAGCTGCGGGCGGGTGAGGTCGAGGAGGAGGGTTTTGTCGGGCATGGTGTTCAGTAAGCAGTAATCAGTGAGCGTGCGCCATGAGCGGCTGCACGTCGATAAAGTTATGGGTGCGTCCTATTTCGGTTGAAGAAACAGCAACGCCGCCAACGCCGGGGGATAAAGTCCCCCGGCTAGAAACAGCGCCCCTTCGGGGCTAGCCGGATTTATCCGGCGCTGTTTTGTAGCCCGGCGACTTCATCGCCGGGCGGACGTGGCGAACGCCACTATAGCGATTCGGGTTGTGAACATTCATCATTCGGCCAAAACGCCCGGCTGGCCCTAACTCATTTAGGACGCACCCTAAAGTTATTAGGATCACTCATTCAACGCATAAGCCACTTCAGGCCGGTATTTCTACAACAATTCGATCAACTCCTCGACTGTCAGGTCAGCTTCGCGTAAAATGTTTCGCAGTGTTCCCGGCCTCAGCTCCTTGTGGTACGGAACGACGATCAATTTTCCGGCCTTGAGCAACATCACATGACTCCCGCGACGGCGTTTCACGTCATATCCCAACTTTTCCAGCACCTGAATCATTTTCTTTCCAGAAACAACAGGCAGCTTAGGCATGAATCGGGACGCGAACTGGTAATGAGAAGATGGGGTTGCTGGGTGGCGTCCAGGCGGAATCAAGCTCCTGCTTGGTTTCAATGTAGAGAGCGATGGCTTCTTCGATGTTGGCCAGCGCTTCCTCGAAAGTGTCTCCTTGGGAAAAGCAGCCAGGGAGTGCTGGCACGCTGACGCTGAATCCACCATCTTCTTCCTGTTCGAATACGACGTAAAATTCATTCATGGCAACATCCCTTGGGTGAGATTGGTTCATCATATTTTTATTTTACACTGGGGGCGCATGTTTGACAACCAGCATCAGCACCTGTCGTTTTCCTTTGCGCCTCGATAATTTGGCTTGAGGTGGATTGTCAGACTGGATTCGGGTCGGAGAGGTAGGCGGTGAGCAGGCGCACCACGTTTTCCACGTCGTCCATGTCGATCATCTCTGCGGTGAGGTGGGTGTAGCGGCTGGGGATGGAGATGGCGCCCGTCATCACGCCCGAGCGGGCCGCCTGCATGGCCGCGGCGTCAGTGGAGCCGAAGGGCAGCACCTCGAGCTGGTGGGGGATGTCGTTGGCCCGGGCCACGCGCTCCAGAGCCCGACGCACGCCGGGATGGCTGATCATGCCGGCGTCGGCCACCTTGATGGCTGCGCCTCCGCCCAGCTTGAGGGCGATGGGATGTCTGGGGTGGGGCGTGTCGCCGGTGGGGGCCACATCCACGGCCAGGCCGATGTCGGGCTTTCGACCAAACGCGGCCACTCGCGCGCCCCGCACGCCCACTTCCTCCTGCACGGTGAAGGTGAAGATGACGTCGT
>JALWDV010000054.1 GCA_027036755.1 Anaerolineae bacterium | reverse complement strand
CTCTGTGCCTCCGTGTTGAAGGTTTTTTCAGTACAGCCAACCATTTTTTCCCACTTTTTTGGCGAAGGTATTGATGTAAAATCGGACGGCGTATCGCAAAAAAGCCCGCCATCGGGTGATGACGGGCCGGAAAGCGCAGGAGATGCGATTACGCTTCTTCGGGCGGCGGAGGCGGTGGGGGAGGCGGCGTTTCATCAACGTCGGCGCTTTCGATCCCCTCGGTTGGCGGGGCCGGGGCGCTGGCGTCCGCCTCGGGCGGCGTCTCGACCTCTTCCTCCTCCGATTCTTGCATCTGTCCCCACAACAGACGAATCATCAGAAAAGCGATGACGAGAATCAGGATGATGATGAAGAAGATGAGGATGTACCAGAGCCCGCTGAGCGCTGTTTGCCAGAAGGTGCGAGGCGGTTGCAGCGTCGGCAGCGGCGCGGGGGCGGCAGGAGGAGGCGTTTTCGGCGGCAAAACGGCCGCGGGCGGGAGAGGCGTTGCAGGCGTGGCCGTGGCGACGGGCGAAACGAAGAGAGCCGTGGGCGTCGCAGTGGACTGAACGGTGGGCTGCTGGGGCGGAATCGGCGTCGCTGTCGGCTGGGCCGGCGTTGGCGGGAGGGTTTGCACCGGGGCCGGCGCAGTGGACTGCACCGACATGGGCGTCGGCGCGGGTCCGCACAGCTTCAGCGAGACCGCGTCCACATACATGGCCGCCCGTCCAGCGCCGCCATTGTTGAAGACATTGAAATAAATGGTGACATTGCGCCCCAGATAATGGGTGAGATCGATATTTTCCTTGTGTAACCAGGTGCGATAATTTTCGTTGACGCGCCACAGCACATCGATGGTGCGGCCTGTGCGGGCGTCCAACAAGATGAGTTCCTGGTTGTCTCCGGACTCCATATCGGAGAGGGGATAGTACCAGAATGACAACGTGGCGGTAGAGCTGCCATGCGGATCCAGAAAGACGCTTTGGCTGATGGAAGAATAGGAGCGAACATTGGCCCTGCCGTAATCGTCATTACCCAGACGCGCCACGCGCACGCCATCCACGGGCGGGATGTAGGTGACGTAACGCCCGCGCAGGTGCGTCTTTCCGAACGTCCATCCTGCGCCCGTTTCGAAGCTTCCATTGATAATGGCCTCCCGGCACGCGACGCCGGGGGACGGTGTGATCACCGGCGGCGTGGGCGTATTGGTCACCACAATCTGCGTGGGCGTGGCCGTGACGAAAGCAGGCGGCGTGGGCGTGTTGGTCACCACAATCTGCGTGGGCGTGGCCGTAACGAAAGCAGGCGGCGTGGGCGTGTTGGTCACCACAATCTGCGTGGGCGTGGCCGTGACGAAATTGGGGGTGGGCGTCGGTGTGGGCGTGTTCGTCACCACCGCCGAGGTGGGAGTTGCCGTGACGAAAGCGGGCGTACTCGTCGGCGTGGGCGTAGCCGTTGGAAATCCGCTGGTTGGCGTGGGCGAGACTGTCGGCGAAGGGCCGCCCGGGCAAAGCTCAAGAGTCACATCGTCGATGTACATGGCGGAAACGCCCCCGGCTCCGTCATTGAACACATTGAAATAGATGCCGATGGTCATCCCCATGTATTGGCTCAGATCGAATTCCAGAGTCTGCCAGGCATTGGCGTTGCTGATGGAGGTCCACGCCCGGTAGATTGGGTTTCCCTGGCTATTGAGAATGATCAGTTCTTGGGCGTCATCGCCGTCATAGGGCTGGCTCAGCGGATAAACATGCGCCCGCAACCGCAGATAACTGCCCCCGGGCACGCTGACATATTGCGTCATCGAAGAGTAGCTCCGCTGATTGGG
>JALWDV010000053.1 GCA_027036755.1 Anaerolineae bacterium | reverse complement strand
ATGGCGGTGTGCTCCTGGGTGGGGGCGCCGGCCGGGGGGATGACGGGCGTTCCGCCCGCGGCGTTGCTTTTTATCAGAAACCACCCCACCAGCGAGAGCGCAGCCAGGCCCAGCAATGCGCCGATGAGCACATAGAGCCAGACGGGCGTCTTGTTTGTGGCGGCGATGAGCGGCTCGGCGCGGGAGGGACGCAAGACATGACGCAGCGCCTGGGCGAAAGCGCCAGCCGTGGGATAACGCTGCTCGGGGTCTTTGGCCGCGGCCCGGCGCAGGGTTTCGGTGACAGCTTCGGGCAATTCCGGGTTCTGCGCTCGAGGATCGGGCAGGGGCTGATGCACGTGCGCGGCCAAAATCTCGCGATAATGCTCGCCCCGGAAAGGCGGGCGGCCCGTAAGCATGTGATAAGTGACGATCCCCAGGCTGTAAACGTCGCTGCGACCATCCACCTGCCGCCCCGACGCCTGTTCTGGCGACATGTACTCCGGCGTTCCCAGCACCGCGACCTTCTCCTCCGCCGAATGCAGCCCCACCGCGTGCGCGATGCCGAAATCGGTCAGGAGCACCTTGCCGTTTTCCTGCACCAGGATGTTGCCCGGTTTGATATCGCGATGCACGACCCCGCGACGATGTGCGTAATCCAGCGCCGAGGCCACCTGGCTGATGACGCTGATGACGAAATCGTTTGGCAGTGGCCCGTTCACTCGCGCCAGCACGTCGGCCAGGGTCTCGCCTTCGATGTATTCCATGGCCAGATAATGCACGTCATCCACCACGCCCGCATCGTAGACGGCCACGATGTTGGGGTGCTCCAGCCGGGCCGCGGCCCGGGCCTCCACCAGGAAGCGGGCCACGACCTCTTCATCCTGCTGCAAGTGGGGTTGCAGCACCTTGAGCGCGACCGGTCGCTCCAGCCATTGATGATAGGCCAGATAGACGATAGCCATGCCGCCGCGGCCTATCTCACGCTCGATGCGGTAGAGGCCGAATGTGTCGCCAGGAGAAAACATATCGAAGGAAGGGGACGCCGGGCGTCCCTCGGAGCTGAAACCAGAATACGTGGTGATCCCGCCCCGGACAAGCCGGAGCCCAAAAAGCTGATCTCACGCAAAGACGCAAAGCCGCAAAGGAAAAAAGAAGCAAAGAAAAACCTGGCGTCTTGGCGACTTTGCGTGAGACGTTTTCTTGCCCGGTAGGCCAGGATTTCATTGATAGGGTGCTAAGAAGTTTACTGGAAAGCGCCCGAAAATAAAAGACAGCGTCCCGGCCCGAACCTCCTGCGCGGGCGTTTTGCTTTGGCGGGCCAGCGAAAATGACCTTGACAGTTGCAAAAATCGGCATGGTTTAGATCGCCCTATTCGCACCTTGACAATTGGAGAGACAGGAATCCCAATGACAGGCGAGCAAGAAGAGTCTGTCCAAAACGGGCCGGATATGGAATGAGTTGGCTTGGGGGGACGTCAAATGGCCGGAGGATAGCCGAGCAGCGTCAGCCAGTCATCGGAGCCAGATCGACGCCCGCCCGTTGATAAGGGCTTTGGCCCTGGCGTTTGCCGCGAGCGAAAGGACGTAACTGCTCGGGTAGCCTGATTCGGCCTGGAAATGTCTTGCCACGAAGGCTCGAAGGACCGAAGACACGAAGAAGAACCTTGTTTCTTACCCTTCGCGCCTTCGTGTCGTCGTGTCTTCGTGCTTTTTGGCCTTGCTACGTTAGTAGCTTGACAATGTCACATTACGTCATTCATCAATGTCAAATTTAGAATCCGCAAGCGGAAAGGAGGCGATTTCCCCCTCCCGGCCTCCTTTTTTC
>JALWDV010000052.1 GCA_027036755.1 Anaerolineae bacterium | reverse complement strand
TTGCGCCAGATTCAGCGCCCGATATTCCTCTTCGTCCAGCAGCAGCGGCTGACCGTTGGCGGGCGCCCAGATATCCAGCGCCAGATCGCGCCAGGTCAGCGTCCGTTGGGCGGAATCGTAGCGCAGCAGACGCGTGAAGTTGATGTAATGGCCTTTCAGGGGACAGGCAGCCTGAATCCGCTGGCAGAGGGGCTCCAGGGTGGATAAATGGCGCGGTAAATCGGAGCGCCCGGCGATGATCTCACCCCAATCGATCTCGGGCGAAGCTTCCCCGCCATCGAACAGGGCGAAGACGTTGTAGGGGCGCTGGCGATAGTAGGCCTCCAGCAGCAGATCGCCGTAGGCGAAGGTGACGTAGGGCAGGGGCAGATCGGGGCTTTCCCAGCGGGCGAGGACCAAGACAGGGTCTGCGTCCGCCAGCAGCCAGCCCTCGTAGGTGATGACGGGCTGGCCGTCGGGCGCGATCTTTTCGATGTGGATCACATCGCCGGGCGATGCGGGCGTTTCGTTCATCACTTCGATGACGTCAGGCGCGTCGTCATGGTTCCCGAACGGGCCGCGATCATCCCCGCCGCCGCTGACGCCGTCGCCGCTCCCGTCGCTCCTGCTGCATGGAGGGGGGCGGCTGCAAGGGCGCTTCGGGCAATTCCAGCTTGAATTCGGGGATGGGCTGGGTGAGCAAGGCTTCGCGCATGGCCTTGATGTGCGCGGGGGTGCTGCCGCAGCAGGCCCCGATGATGTCCACGCCCATGCCCGCCAGGTCCAGGGCCAGTTGCGCCATCACCTCGGGCGTGCCGTCGTAGACGATCTCGCCATGTTCGAAATGGGGCAGGCCCGCGTTGCTCTGGGCCATGAGATACACGCCCTCGGGCCGGGCCGCGGCCATCTGCTGGATGGCGTAGCGGGTTTCTTCGGGGCCGTTGCCGCAATTCGCACCGATGATCTTCACCCCGAAATCAGCCAGCTCTTGCACGGCCTGGGCCGGGCCCACGCCCATCATGGTGTGATAGTTGGTGTCGAAGGTGAGGGTGGTGGCGATGGGCAGATCGCTGACCTGACGGCAGGCTTCCACTGCGGCCTTCACCTCGTTCAGGTCGCTCATGGTCTCGATGAGGAAGAAATCAACGCCGCCCTCGGCCAGGGCTGCGGCCTGCTCTGCAAACGCGTCCACCGCGTCCTCGTAGGTCAGATCGCCCATGGGCTGCATGAGTTCGCCGGTGGGGCCCATGGACCCGGCCACCAGGATGTCGTCGCCCGCGACTTCTCGGGCCAGGGCCGCGCCCGCCTTCACCAGTTCATGCACCCGGTCTTGCAGATTATGCAACTTGAGGCGATAGCGGTTGCCGCCAAAGGTGTTGGTTTCGATGATCTGCGAGCCCGCGTCCACGTAGCCCTGATAGATGCTCCTGATGACGTCGGGCCGCTCTACGTTCCACAGCTCGGGCGCACCGCCGCTGGTCAGGCCCATTTGTTGCAACATGGTGCCCATGGCCCCATCGCCGATGACGAAGGGATTGGATTCGATGAGTTTGAAGAGATCTCGTGGCATGAGGAAAATGATGGGAGGATGGAAAAAGGTGTGGGGAAGTAACTGCTAACGTACTTGACTTTAAGTCACCAAAAGCCACGAAGGCTCGAAGTGTTTCGAAGACACGAAGGAAAAATAAAGAAAAATACTTCGCGCCTTCGCCTTTCTTCGTGTCTTCGTGGCAAAAAGTGGTGGTTACACCTTATTGGTAGTTGCGTGGGGAAAAGAGGATGGCGGCGTCAGTCCGCGGCGCGGTCATCACGATACCCCACCACTTTGGCG
>JALWDV010000051.1 GCA_027036755.1 Anaerolineae bacterium | reverse complement strand
ACCCCCTCCTCCATCTCAGCCTGACCATCGCCGCCTTCGGAGTCATCGGCTTCAGCCTCAGCGCAGCCTGGCCCGGCGGCCTCCTCCTCTGGCTATTGACGATTCCGCCGCTGCTGGCCCTCCTCTACGCCCTCGCCCCCGCACATTCCCTCAGCGCCGCACCTCTTGCCGCGTTCCTCCTCATCCTCCTCATCCTGCCCGCCATCCTCCTGGACCAACGCATCGGGCCCGCGGCGCAACTGGCCTGGATGTGGCTGCTGTTGTGGCTGGCCGCACTGGCCCTCTTCCCCCTCCGCGTCCCGCCCGACTGGCGCATTCGCGTCCTTCAAATCACCATCATCGCCCTGCTGATGCTGCTCGTCGCCCTGCCCCGCCTGGGCGACATCGCCTACAAAAGCGCACTGCTGGCCCCCGACGACTATCACCGGCAGCAGCACTTCGCCAAAGCCCTCGAACTGGCGCCCTATGACGACATTATGAACATGGGCATGGCCTGGGTGTTATCCCGGCGGCTCGGGCCCGCGCCCAACCCCCGTAGCCCCGAAGCCCGGCGCATCACCCACCTGTACGAAGCCGCCACCGTCCCCCGCACCCGCGCCCAGTCGCCCGAACCCGTGGCCGCCTACGCCCGCTGGCTGGCCCGTCTGGCCGCCAACGACCCCGCCCTCGCTTCGCGAGCCCTGGCGACCTTCCATCGCGCCCTGCAACTATCGCCCCACGACATCCAGACCCTGAACGATCGGGCCATGCTGCTGGCCGCCATGGGGCGCACCGACGAAGCCATCGCCGAACTCCAGCGCCTGCTCACCCTCGATCCCCTCTACGGCCCCACCTACCGCAACCTGGCCCGGGTCTATCGGCAAAAAGGCGACGAAAGCGCGGCTCGGGCCATCATCCAACAGGGCAAAAAGAAAGTCCCCTGGTGGAACGCGTGGGAAGAAGAACCCTAGCCCGGACAAGCCGGAACCAAAAAAGCTGAGTCTCACGCAAAGCCGCCAAGGCGCTAGTACACGAAGGCCGAAGTGGTTGTATGGTTTCTTATGATAATGCGCCGCGCCGGATGTGCGATCCGGCGCATTTTTCCTGCTCAACCCGCCGGATCACATATCCGGCTGGGCGCAAGCGCAAGCAGCCAACACTACAACAACTTACGCCTCCTTGCACTAGGTTGGTTGACTGACAAAAGTCAGCTTGGCGTCTAAACCTACCGATTAAAATCAGGGCCAGGGGCGGCCCCCACCTTTGTTCCTCCCCCGCTCCGAGACGGGCGGGGGAGGAGATAAGGAAGCCTGATTAGATGGGCCGCTCGTCGGCCTGCGCCGACGCTTCCAGCGCCCGTTTTGACGAGGAAACCACCGTCCCCGCAGGGGGACGGGCGGCGGAACGCCCGTGGAACCGAATTCATTCGGCGAGTGAGGCGGCGCAACGAGATTTGTCAGTCAATCAGGCGCTAGGTTTTTCTTTGCCTCTTTTTCCCTTTGCGTCTTTGCGCCCCTTCGGCCAGGTCCTTCACTTCGTTCAGGACAGGCTCAGGACATGCTTTGCGTGAGACTCAAATCACATCTCGGGCAAAAACGCGGCAAAGACCTCATTGCCAATGAGCAGCGCCCGGGGCGTCAGCCGCACCCGCTCGGGCGTCATCTCGATGAGCGCCGCCGCCAGGAGCGAGCTCATCTGGTCGGGATAGACCTCGGTCACATCCGCGCCAAAGCGCTGACGGAACGCCGCCCGATCCACGCCCGCGGTCGTCAGTCGCAACCCCAGCATCATCGTCTCCCCCATCTCCAGCTCGGGCGGGATAGGCTCCTCCATGCTCCAATAGGGCTCGCCCGCCTCCACGCAGCGGATGTACGCCCCCACATCCCGCACCACAGCCCGGCGCACGCCCCCAAACCAGCCGTGCGCGCCCGGCCCAAAACCCAGATAAGCCTCATTACGCCAGTAAACCACATTGTGTCGGGCCGCAAACCGGGGCAGCAGATCATCGCCCAGCGGCCCTCGGGCCCAATTGGATATCTCGTACTGCTGGAACCCCGCCCTGCCCAGCAACTCCTGCGCCGCCTCATACAAATCCGCAGCCAGATCAGGATCAGGCGCGGAAACCTGGCCGCGGGCCACCCACGCGGCCAGCGCCGTGTCCGGCTCCACCGTCAGGCTATAAAGCGAAAGATGCTCGGTTTGCAGCTCGATGGCCGTTTGCAGCGTGTTGCGCCAGGTCTCGGGCGATTGCTGCGGCAGGCCGAACATGAAATCCAGATTGATATTCTCGAAACCGACGCGGCGGGCCAGTGCGAACGCGGCTCGGGCCTCATCCGCCGTGTGAATCCGGCCCAAAAACCGCAACTCCTCATCATCAAAAGACTGCACGCCCATACTCAGGCGATTCACCCCCAGCGCCCGCAAAGTCTCGAACCGGCTGGCGTCCACCGTCCCCGGGTTGGCCTCGCTGGTGATCTCCGCCCCGGGCAAAATGTCGAATCCCCCGTGCAGCGCCTCGAAAATGATATGCAGATGCCGGGGTTCGAGCACCGTGGGCGTGCCCCCGCCCAGAAAAATGGTGCGCACCGCGGGATTGCCCAGCGCGTCGCCCGTCCGCCACACATCCTCCACCAGCGCCTGCACGAACGCGTCATACTGTCCCTCCCGCCCCGCGTAGGTGTTGAAATCGCAATACGGGCATTTGCGCTGGCAAAAGGGAATGTGGATGTAGATGGCGAGTGGCTGCATTTTCTTTTCCTGCGACAAATGCTATACTTGAAAGCAGGCATGACATCCGAGGAGCGTAAAAATGGCCGTAAAACCCATCCTTACTTCTGAAACCTGGCTGCTTCGTCAATTGGCGAACCTTCAACACCTTCATCCCGATATGGTCAATCCCGTTTTGGAGCGCATTCTGGATGAGGATGAGGCTTTGCGTTGGGCGTTGATCGTCAATGCTTATCTGGACGAGCAAATCAACCTGGGTAAAGCCGCCGAATTGCTCGACATGTCCGAGATCGAGTTGCGGAAGAAGTTTATGCTCATGGGCATTCCGGTGCGCCACGGCTCTGGCAATGCCCGCGAGGCTCAGGCGGAAGTGGATGCGATTCGTTCTTGGTTTGGCGAGGGTTAGCGGTGGATGACGTCCCCATTGTGTTGATCGACAATACGGTTCTATCCAATTTCGCCAGCGTTCGACGGCCAGATCTGGTGGAGCTGGCTCTGGGAGAGGCGGCGGCGACCGTCGTAGAGGTGCTTGATGAGCTGGAAACAGGTGTGAGTCGCAAAGCCATTCCTCGGGTCGATTGGTCCTGGTTGCCTGTTGTTTCGATGAGGGAAGACGAGCGGGCTGTATATCAGGAACTGTTGAGAAAAATCAACAAAGGAGAGGCCGCCTGTCTGGCTGTGGCGGCTGCTCGGCGCGGGCGGGTTTTGACTGATGATCGCGATGCCCGCAAGATTGCTGTCGAAATGCAAATTCCTATCTCGGGCACATTGGGCGTGCTGGTTCGACTTGTTGATTTGGGACATCTATCCGCTCAGAATGCCGACGAACTTTTGGCGAGCATGATCGACCAGGGTTATTATTCGCCCGTTCGCAGCCTGTCAGAGATTTTGTAATCCAATCATTCTGGATTCTCAAAGCGGAAGCCATGTCCGCGCACGGTGACGATGTACTGATGCTCGGAATCCAGTTCGGCCAGACGCTCGCGCAGGCGGCGCACCAGCGCATCGATGGCCTGCTCCGAGACGCCCTCGCCGTGGGCCTCGGGCCAGACTGCATGCACGATTTCTTCTCGCGAGACAACCGCTCCCTGGGCCCGAACCAGCGCGTGCAGCAACCGGTATTGCGCCACCGAAAGGGGCGGATCCAGCGCCGCGCCCGCAACCGACACCGTGCGGCGGGTGTCATCGAGATGCAGGCCCGGGCGTATCGCTTCGGCCTCCACGGTCGGGGATTCCGCAGGTTGCTCCAGGCTCAGGGGCGCGGTGGCTCCCGCATCCACAAAGGTCAGGCGAAACCGCAGCGCCACCTGTATCTCATCGCCATCGATGAGACGGCGCGGCTCGGTGACGGGCTGGCCGTTGACGAATGTGCCGTTCTTGCTGTCATCATCTTCGATGAAATACTCGCCATCCCGCCTGTCGATGCAGGCGTGGCGGCGGGAGACGACGCGATCGGGCAGGATGATGTCGCAATCGGGGCTGCGGCCAATGGTCAGACGATCTTTATCCAGGGGCCAACGCTGGTTGCCTTCCTGGAGAATGAGCATGGCGACTTCGGGCTGAGACATGGGCAATCAGAATGAAAGATGCGAAGGATGGAACGCAAATGATGCAATGAGTCGAACGCGATCAGGCGGCGGGGAGGGCGAAGCTGATGACCAGAGCCAAAAAGAGCAGGAGCATGGCGGCAATGAACAGGGGCTTGTGCTGCCAGAAGGCGTCGAGCCAGGGCGTGTCTTTTGCGATGTAAACGCCGCCCGGAGCCACCACATCGTGGGTGGCGAAGAGCATCTCGCTGAAATCCTCCACCGACGGCGGGCGATCGTCCGGGTGCATGGCCATGGCGGCCAGGATCGCCCGTTCCAGCGCGGGCGAGATGCCCGGATTGATGGTGCGAGGGAGCGGCAGGCTGCCCGGCTGCAAAAAGCGCTGCCGCGCATCTGCAGGCGGCTGCAGGGTGACCAAATGGTAACAGGTTGCGCCCAATGCGTAAAGATCGCTGCGGACGTCGGTGTGGCCCGTATCGCCGCCGTATTGCTCCAGGGGCGTGTATTGCACCGTGCCCCGGCCCTGCACCACGGTCACAGTGCGGCTGTCGTCGGTAGTCAGCAGCTTCACCAGCCCGAAATCCACCAGCTTGATGTGCCCGCTGGGGGTCAGCTTGATGTTGGAGGGTTTGATATCGCGGTGGAGCACGGGCGGCGTGCGGCTGTGCAGGTAGCTGAGGGCGTCGCAGAGCTGTCCGATCCAGTTCAGCACCTGGTCTTCGGGCAGGAATTCACCTTTGCGCCGGGCCTCGTTGATGATCTCCCGCAAATCCATGCCCTCGACGAAATCCATGACCAGATATTCCCGGCCTTCGTCGGAAAAATAGTCGCTGACCTTGGGCAGGTTGGGGTGGTCCAGCCGGGCGAGGATGCTGGCTTCCTGGAAGAATTGCTCCCGATAGGCCTCGATCTCATCCTCGTAGGCCATCCCCACCGGCAACACCTCTTTGATGGCGCACATGCGCCCGCCAAGGCGCAGGTCTTCGGCTTTGTAAACTGCGCCCATGCCGCCCTGGCCGATGAGTTTGACGATTTTGTAGCGTTCGCGCAGGATGGTGTCGGGGGTGAGGATGTCCATGGGAATGGATCGATCAGTGCCTTATCAATGGGGTTCTGGCCCACTGGGCAAGAAAATGTCTTGGCTCAACAGGATTTGGGTGCGTCCCAAATGAGTTGGAAAGTTAAAATAGTCCCTTTTATTAACGGGGCGCTTCGCGCCCGCCGCCAGCGCCGGGGGATGAAGTCCCCCGGCTAGAAACAGCGCCCCTGCGGGGCTAGCCGGATTTATCCGGCGCTGTTTTGTAGCCCGGCG
>JALWDV010000050.1 GCA_027036755.1 Anaerolineae bacterium | reverse complement strand
TCCTCGAACACCATCACCAGCGGCCAATCCACGGTCTGGCCCATGCGCACGATCTGCTCGATGGTCTTGGGCGGCACATCCAGCAGCTTCTGGCGCATGGCCTCGAAGATGTGCATGGTGGCCTCAGCGTCGTCATAGGCCCGATGCGCATTCTCCAGACTCACGCCCAGATGCTCGGCGATGCGTCCCAGTTTGTAGCTGGGCAATCCCGGCAGGGTGATGAGGGCCAGCTCGAAGGTGTCGAGCAGGGGGTTGAAGTTGTAGAGGCCGTGGCTGCGCATGAAGCCGATGTCGAAGCCCACGTTATGCCCCACCACGGGCGCATCGCCCACAAAACGACGAAAGGCCGAGGCCACCTGGGCCAGGGGCGGCGCGGCGTCCGCCTCGGCCTGGCTGATGCCCGTAAGCTGCTGGATGTTGCGGGGAATGCGGCGGGCGGGGTTCACCACCTGGCTGAATTTATCGAGGATCTCGCCATCGCGAAAGCGCACTGCGCCCAGCTCGATGATCGTGTCTTTTTCGGGATCAAGCCCTGTGGTTTCCAGGTCCAGGGCGACGTAAGTTCGGGACATGAGGCAGATTGAAAGTGAAAAGGAAGAGAGAGAATGCAGATCGCATGTCAGATATTGGGGGCCGAAGCCGCTGACAGGTGACATGCCAGCACCGTGAAGCGTCAAACGTCAAACGTCATCTTGCTGCAACGATGTCATGGATCATGGCAGGACGCTGCTCCGCCGACAACTTCCTGACGTTCGACGTTTTACGGATGACGGAAGGCGTCGAAGAGGAACCCGTTCTTATGCGAGGAACGTGGCTATCCCCAGGAAATCCGCCCTTCAAGAGTATAGCACAGTCGTAGGCTGGCGGGCGATTTCGGGCGGGAGACGCGCCGGTCAGGCAGTCGCGCGGATGTGCGCTGCGGTGCGCAGCGCAACGCCGGGGATGTCGGCCAGGGCCTCGGGTGAGCGGCGCATGAGCTGCTCGGTGGGGTTGACGGGCATGTTGTCGTAAGGCGTGAAGCCGGTGAGGAGGATGCGGGCGTAAGGAAAGTGGACGTCGGTATCACCCCTCCGAAACGCCATAATGTTTTCTCCACTCATCATAAACAGCGTCTTCCTCATTATCCCAATCCCGCTGAAACGCGCGCAACCCCAAATTCATCCACTCTTTTTCTTCCAACGCGCTGTCAGAAAGCAGACTATCCAAAAGCGAGCGCGCCAGGAGCAAACGCTCATTTTCTGTCAGTTTCTCGCTTTCTTTGAGCACTTTGGTCAATTGAGGAGAAATCGTCGAGGACAGCATGACAGTTTGGTCAGATGACTTATGATATGCTTTGGGGCCTTATCCTGGTATGATTATAGGGCAAAGGCGGACGTGAATGCAAACGCATCTCGGCATTGGCGGCATCCCTCGCCCCGGCAAAGGCGTGCTACAATGTAACCATACAGGCTGCAGCGAGAAAATGCTTGCCGCAGCAACGTTGGCCATTTACGCCAACCCACGTCATGCGTCAAAAATTAACGTCAAAAAAAAGCATCTTCGCCACGTTTTGACCTTTGACGCTTTACGTTTGACGTGCTTTGCCAGGCGTTGGCCAGGAAGGACGCTCTAAACCATGCACAACTTTTTTATTGTAACTACCTTGACAATGTCACATTACGTCATTCAGCAATTTCAAATGGGTGCGTCCCAAATGAGTTGGAAAGTTAAAATAATCCATTCATTAACAGGGCGCTTCGCGCCCGCGGCCAGCGCCGGGGGATGAAGTCCCCCGGCTAGAAACAGCGCCCCTGCGGGGCTAGCCGGATTTATC
>JALWDV010000049.1 GCA_027036755.1 Anaerolineae bacterium | reverse complement strand
TGGAAAGCATCTACGACCGGCTGCTGGAGACCGACGTGGCCATCAAAACCGGCAAGCTGGAGGCGAATCTGGCCCTGGATATGCTGGTAGTGGAGCTGGCCCGGGTGCAATAAACAATGCCCGCTTCTCGACTCTGCCTGCTGGCCCCGGCGGATCGCTATCTGCACCTACCCGACGTGCGGATTCACTACCGCATCCTTGGCGAAGGCCCGCCCCTGGTCATGCTGCACGGCATGGGCTCCAGCAGCGTGGATTGGTTTCCGGTGACGCCCATGCTGGCGGACCGCCATCAGCTTATCCTCATCGATCTGCGCGGGCATGGGCTCAGCAGCCTGCCCCGCAACCGGGATTACAGCGTCAGGAGCATGGCCGAAGATGTGTGGGCGGTGCTGGATCATCTGGGCCTGGAGCGAACGGCCATGCTGGGGCTTTCGTTGGGCGGCTGCGTCACCATCCAATTCGCCATCCTGCATCCCAGCCGGCTGGAGAAGATGGTGCTGGTGAACACCTTCGCCAGGTTGCGTAGTGCGGGCGTCGGGGATGTTTGGAGCAAGATGAAGCGCGGGATCATCGCCATGCAAGGCATGGACAAACTGGCTCACTACGTGGCCGTCAGCCTCTTCTCCGATCCCAAAATACAGGCCATCGCGGAGGAGCGGTTGAGACGCAACGACGTCAAGGCCATCATGCGCACCATGCTGGGCCTTTCTCGCTTGAACCTGTAACTGCTAACGTACCCCGGTTAACAAACCACAAAGGGCACAAAGGCACTAAGAACACGAAGAAAAAATGTATAAATTTCCCTTTGTGCCTTTGTGTCTTAGTGTTCTTAGTGGTTTTTGGGTGACGACCTTAGTAGTTACTTGAACCTGCTCAAAGAGCTGCCCAACATCGCTGCGCCGACGCTGGTTCTCATGGGCGATAGAGACAAAACCGCGCCCCAACGCTGCGCCGAAGAGCTCGTGGCGGGCATTCCCAACGCCCAACTGATGGAGGTGGCGGATGCGGGCCACGCCCTGCCCTTCGATCAGCCGCAAGCGTTCATCGAGCATGTACTGGCGTTTTTGCTGTAAAAATAGGTGGCTCCACTGCAAAAAGGTCATTTCACCACGGAGACACGGAGGACACGGAGAAAATAGTGGTAGTTCACAGAGAAATTCCTCTTCAAATCTCACCTTTTTCTTCCTCCGTGCACTCTGTGCCTCCGTGTTGAAGGTTTTTTCAGTACAGCCATAGGTAACTGCTAACGTATGCCAGTTGGTTGTCTTTTTCCACTCAAACCTGACAGGTTCTCGTAATCTTGGCGGTAAGATGTGCGCTTTTCAGCCAGCAACGAAGCGTGCAAGGCTCTGAATCGCTGCCAAAGGAACCTGTCAGGTTAGTTCAAGCGAAAACGACCTTAGCAGTTACAAAAATAGAATGATCGTTGGTTGCTGAAGACTCGCAGAGCCAACGTTGGGCGAGTCTGCCACGGACGTGATGCGTAATGCGTGACACGTGAGATCGTTACGCATCACGCATTACGGCGCACGTCATTTCGAGGGAGCGCAGCGACCGAGAAATCCCCCTGCAAGCAAGGAGATTCCTCCTCCCTGCGGTCGTCGGAATGACGTAACAAGGAATTTTCATCGGCATCGGCGCTGGCGAGCCAGCCAAGATGCGACGCAGCCACGACTTGTGGCAAGCGCGTCGCATTGAAATTACCGTTGACAACCCAGCAATTCCAAATTTAGAATCTGCAAGAGGCAAGAGGGCGATTGAGCCCCTCCCGGCCTCCCTTTTGCCCCACCCCGCCCCTCCCCCGATACTCGCTGC
>JALWDV010000048.1 GCA_027036755.1 Anaerolineae bacterium | reverse complement strand
ATTATACGTTTAAGTTACCCGAAAAAAGTGAAGACAAGCAGCTATACAACACTTTATATGTCTGTCGTACAAATCATAGCGTTTATGTTCTCACAATCCATGACATCATGCTGGTGCGGGTGAATGATGCGTGGAGCATTACCGATTGGGGTGGAATATGTGAAGCGTACGATTATGAAACGTGCCGGTAAGCGGTTGCAGTAGATGAACCGTCGTCTCTTCCTGGAGGTCGTAATTTTATCTCTCTGAGGAATTATGGGTAGGTCCCCACATTCCGTCTGTTTTCGCCTGGAGGGCGTTGCCTTTTGCGGCTATTCCCCGCAATAGCGCTGAAACGTCCGCAGGAACAAATCGCGCGGCGAAAGCGTCTTGTAAAGTGAAACCCATCCAATCCAGACAAGGAGGCAAGCATGTCCAGGAAAATTGTTCTTGCACTGATCGTTTTCAATGCGTTCGTCGTTGTAGGAGGCGTCATCTTTATGAGCGTGCAACCCTCGACCGCGGCCCAGGCCCAAGAGGCGACGGTCGATCTCACCGTGTACAACAGCAACATCGGCCTGGTGAAAGAAGTTCGTCAGTTCGATTTGAAGACGGGCGTGAATCAGGTGGCGGTCAGCGATGTGCCTTCGCAGATCATCCCAGAGAGCGTCCATTTTCGCTCGCTGGATGATCCCGACGCGGTGGTGCTGGAGCAGAATTACGAGTATGATGTCGTGGGCTCGCAAAAGCTGATGCAAAAATATGTGGATCAGCCCATTGTCGTCATCACCCAGGATGGCGGCAAACACGAGGGCGTGCTGCTCAGTGGCGCGGATGACATCATCATCCAGACGGAAGAGGGCGGCGTGGATGTGCTGAAATATGACCAGGTGCGGCAGTTCAGTTTCCCCGCACTGCCCGAGGGGCTCATCACCAAACCCACGCTCAAGTGGCTGGTGGATGCCAACAAGGCGGGCGAGCAGGATGTGGAGCTGGCTTATCTCACCAATGACATCACCTGGAAATCGAACTATGTGCTGGTGTTGGCCCAGGATAACAGCAAGCTGGACCTGAACGGCTGGATCACCCTGGACAATCGCAGCGGTGCGTCGTACAAGGACGCCCGACTGAAGCTGGTGGCGGGCGAGGTCAATCGGGTGCAGCAGGGCGGAGTCGTGCCGGAGCAATTTGCCGTAATGAAGGATATGGCCGTGCCTGCACGTCCTCCGGCGGTGGAACAACGGGCCTTCGGCGAATACCATCTTTACGAAATCCCCCGCCCGGTCACCATCAAGGATAACCAGACCAAGCAGATCCAGTTCCTGAGCGTCCACGATGCGCCCGCTAAAAAGATTTTCGTCTTCGATTCCGGTACCAGCGATCTGCGCCCGACCAGCTCCGGCTCGATGCAAGGCAACGTCAGCGTCAAGGTGCGGTTCAACACGGGCAAAGAGGGCGTGAACGCCCAGCTTCCTGCGGGCGTGGTGCGCCTCTATCAGCCCGATGAGGATGGCTCGCCCCTCTTCATCGGCGAAGATCGCATCGAGCACACCCCCAAGGGCGAAGATGTTACCCTCACCGTGGGCAAGGCTTTCGATCTGGTGGGCGAGCGGATGCAGCCCGAGCAGAAACGGCTGGGCGAAAAGGCCTGGCGCGAATCTTACAATATCATCCTGCGCAATCACAAAGAAAACGAGGATGTGGAGATTCACGTGGTCGAGCGCCTCAACCCCTGGGCCAACTGGGAGATCACCAAAGCCTCGCCCGAGCAATACACCCAGCTCAACAGCAACACCATCGAATGGGTGGTGAAGGTTCCCGCCCAGGGCGAAGCCAC
>JALWDV010000047.1 GCA_027036755.1 Anaerolineae bacterium | reverse complement strand
GAAGATGCAGTAGATACTGATGGCGACACAATTCCCAATTATTTAGATGATTACGAAAATCCTAATGACCACGATAACGACCATATTGAAGACGATGTAGATATTGATGATGATAATGATGGTATTCTTGATACGTTGGAAAGTGGCGGTATTGATCCGTTGACAGATGCTGATGGTGACGGTGTGCCTGTTTATCTTGATGATAATGATAACGATAATACGGTTGGTGATACTAACAATGCTGTAGAACCGGCTTATGATTTGGATAGTGATGGCATTCCCAATCATTTTGATGTAGATAGTGACGGTGACGGTTTGTATGATTTGGCAGAAGCAGGCAGTACCGGATGGACTGACGCCAATTTTGATGGAAGGGTAGATGATCCGGTAGGCACTAATGGATTGGCTGATGTGTTAGAATCGCCTGCTGATAGTGGCAACTTGACTTATACACCACAAGATACCGATGCTGATTCTACACCGGATTTTCTTGATGATGATGATGATAACGACCATGTTTTGACTATAAACGAACATGCTGACGATGATGGTAACGGCTATCCCAATGATGCCCTTCATACGGATTTTGACGGTATTCCAAACTATTTAGACAACGACGATGATGGTGATGGCTTAAATACCGAGTTTGAAGATGTTCAGTTACCCCATAACTATCCGCAAAACGGCAACCCGATGGATGACGACACCGATGGTGACGGCATTCCAAACTACTTGGATACAGATGATGATAACGACGGTATTCCTACTGCAAGCGAACACGCCGATGACAACGGCAACCACGAACCCGATGATGCTTTGGATACTGACGGCGATGGTATACCGGACTATTTGGATTATTTGACCGACCCTAACGACCACGATAACGATGGCGTTTCGGATAGTATTGATATAGATGATGACAACGACGGTATTCCCGACCTTATAGAATATAATGGTATAGATCCTTTAACCGATGCCGATGCTGACGGCGTGCCGGTGTATCTCGATGATAACGATAATGACAACACCGTTGGTGATGCTAACAATGCCGTAGAATCTGCATTTGACTTGGACAATGACGGTATTCCCAACCACTTCGATGTAGATAGTGACGGCGACGGTTTGGCTGATGCTGCCGAATCCGGTCGTTTGGCTATACCGGTAGGTACTGACGTTCAGCCCGATGGTATTTTGGAAGGTAACGTAGGTGCCAATGGTTTGGTGGACGATTTGGAATCGCCGGCAGACAGCGGTAACTTAAATTATACGCTTTTGGATTGGGATGGTGACGGTACACCTGACTTCCTTGATACGGATGATGATAACGACCACGTACCCACTTCAGCTGAATATCCCGATTTGAACGGTGACCGTTATCCGTATGATGCTTTGGATATGGATATGGACGGCAACCCAAACTATCATGATTTAGATGACGATGGCGACGGCATCAATACAATTTTTGAAGATGTAGATTTACATAACAATTACCCCCAAGACGGTGATCCGCAAAACGACGATACCGATGGTGACGGTATTCCTAACTATCTTGACGTTGACGATGACAACGACGGTATTTTAACCATTAACGAACACGCAGATGATAACGGCAACAACGAACCCGAAGATGCACTTGATGGTGATCTCGATGGTATTCCCGATTACCTCGATTGTTGCTTCTTACTCCACGATCACGATAATGACGGTGTGACTGATGAAAATGATTTGGATGACGACAACGATGGTATTCCGGATGTAGATGAATATAACGGTACAAACCCTGAAGCGGATGCTGATGGTGACGGTGTGCCGGCTTATTTAGATGATAATGACAATAACAACACCGTAGGCGATGATAACAATGCCGTAGAACCGGCTTACGATTTAGATGGAGATGGTATTGCCAATCATTTCGATGCTGATTCTGACGGTGATGGTATTTATGATTTGGTCGAATCGGGTAGTACCGGTTGGACTGATGCGACGATGGACGGTATGATTGACGACCCTGTTGGCACAAACGGATTAGCTGATTTGTTGGAAAGTACACCTGATAGTGGTACATTAAATTATACGTTACAAGATACTGATACTGACGCTACTCCTGATGCATTTGATACAGATGATGATGGCGACAATGTGCCGACGGCAAATGAATATCCCGATTTGAACAACAACCATTATCCCGATGATGCACTTGACATGGATATGGATGGTACACCCAATTATCTTGATGTTGACGATGATGGTGATGGAATCAACACGATTTTTGAAGATATTTCCTTGCCAAATAATTATCCGCAAGACGGTAACCCGCAAAACGATGATACCGATGGTGACGGTATTCCCAATTACCTCGATGTGGATGATGATAACGATGGTATTTTGACCATCAATGAGCAAGCTGACCCGAACGGAAACGGCGAACCGGAAGATGCGGTCGATTCTGATTGGGATAATATCCCCGATTACCTCGATGATTCAGATGATTCGGATAATGACCACGATGGGATTGATAATCTGACTGATATTGATGACGATAACGACGGTATTCCGGATGTTGATGAATGTGGCGGTATTGATCCGTTGACTGATGCAGACGGTGATGGCGTGCCTGCGTATTTAGATGATGATGATTCTGATAACACCGTAGGAAATAATAATGGTGTAATTGAACCGGCATTTGACCTTGATAGTGATGGTATTCCCAATCATTACGATTTAGATGCTGACGGTGATGGTTTGTTTGATTTGGCTGAAGCCGGCAGTACCGGTTGGACAGATGCTAATATGGACGGCGCAATTGATGAACCTGTAGGCGCTAACGGTTTGGCAGATGTTGTAGAAACGGCTCCGGACAGCAACAGTATCTACTACACGCTTCAAGATACGGATACAGACACAACCCCCGATTTCCTTGATACGGATGATGATAATGACCATGTATTAACCATCAACGAACATCCGGATGATAACGCAAACGGCTATCCTGATGATGCATTGGATACCGATGCCGATACCACTCCCAACTATCTCGACCGTGATGATGATGGTGACGGTTTATATACTGATTTTGAAGATGTTCAGTTACCTCACAACTATCCGCAAAACGGTAATCCGATGGATGACGACACAGATGGTGACGGCATACCGAACTACTTGGATACGGATGACGATAACGATGGTATTCCTACTGCAAGCGAACACGCAGATGATAACGGCAACCACGAACCCGATGATGCTTTGGATACGGATGTTGACGGGACACCTGACTATTTAGATTATTTAACCGACCCTAATGACCACGATAATGATGGGGTTACAGATAGTATTGATATTGATGATGATAACGATGGTATTCCCGACACTATAGAATATAATGGTATAGATCCTTTAACCGATGCCGATGCTGACGGCGTGCCGGTTTATCTCGATGATAACGATAATGACAATACCGTAGGCGATGCCAACAATGCCGTAGAAGCAGCTTTCGACTTGGACAATGACGGTATTCCCAACCACTTCGATGTAGATAGTGACGGCGACGGTTTGGCTGATGCTGCCGAATCCGGTCGTTTGGCTATACCGGTAGGTACGGACGTTCAGCCCGATGGTATTTTGGAAGGTAACGTAGGTGCCAATGGTTTGGTGGACGATTTGGAATCGCCGGCAGACAGCGGTAACTTAAATTATACGCTTTTGGATTGGGATGGTGACGGTACACCTGACTTCCTTGATACGGATGATGATAACGACCACGTACCCACTTCAGCTGAATATCCCGATTTGAACGGTGACCGTTATCCGTATGATGCTTTGGATATGGATATGGACGGCAACCCAAACTATCATGATTTAGATGACGATGGCGACGGCATCAATACAATTTTTGAAGATGTAGATTTACATAACAATTACCCCCAAGACGGTGATCCGCAAAACGACGATACCGATGGTGACGGTATTCCTAACTATCTTGACGTTGACGATGACAACGACGGTATTTTAACCATTAACGAACACGCAGATGATAACGGCAACAACGAACCCGAAGATGCACTCGATGGTGATTTGGACGGTATTCCTGATTATTTGGATTGTTGCTTCTTGTTAAACGATCACGATAATGATGGCGTTACCGATGAAAACGATTTAGACGATGATAATGATGGCATTCCTGATATAGATGAATATAACGGTGTAAACCCTGAAGCAGATGATGACAATGATGGCGTACCGGCATTCCTTGACGATAATGATAGCAATCCGGCTATTGGTGATGATAACAATTCAGTAGAACCTATTTACGATTTTGATGGTGACGGTATTCCAAACCATTTTGATCCTGATTCAGATGGCGATGGCATTTACGATTTGGTAGAATCGGGTAGTACCGGTTGGACAGACGCCACCATGGATGGTATGATTGATGACCCTGTTGGCGCTAATGGATTAGCAGACCTTTTGGAAACCTCGCCTGATAGTGGTACATTAAATTATACATTGCAAGATACAGATAATGATTCTACACAAGATTCCTTAGATCTTGATGATGATGGCGATAACGTGCCTACTGCAAGCGAATATCCTGATTTGAACAACAATCACTATCCTGATGATGCACTTGACATGGATATGGACGGCATACCTAATTACTTAGATCCCGATGATGATGGCGACGGCATCAATACAATATTTGAAGATGTTGACATCAACAACAATTATCCACAAGATGGTGACCCGACCAATGACGATACCGATGGTGACGGTATTCCCAATTACCTCGATGTGGATGACGATAATGATGGTATTTTAACCATAAACGAACAAGCCGATCCTAACAACAACAATGAACCCGAAGACGCAGAAGATTGGGATGGTGATGGAATTCCCAATTATCTCGACGATTCCGACCCGACTATTGATTTTGATTTGGACGGTGTCCTTAATGATGTCGATATAGATGATGACAACGACGGTATTCTCGATGTGGATGAATATAACGGAATAGACCCGTTTGCAGATGCTGATGCTGACGGTGTGCCGGCTTATTTAGATGATAATGACAACGATAACAGTGTTGGTGACGATAACAACGCAGTAGAACCGGCTTATGATGAAGATGGTGATGGAGCCGCCAATCATTTGGATGTCAGTAGTGATTTAGATAATCTGTTTGATCATATCGAATCAGGCCGATTGACTGTGCCGGTTGGTACAGATGCCAACAATGACGGTATGTTGGAAGGACCCGTAGGCGCAAACGGTTTGGTTGACGAATTGGAAACTACACCTGACAGCGGTGTCTTAGTATATACTTATCAAGATACGGATGGTGATGGTATTATTGATGCTATTGATAATGATGATGATGGTGATAATGTGCCGAGTGCTGACGAATATCCCGATCTCAATAATAATAACTTACCTGATGATGCCGTTGATACGGATATGGACGGCATACCAAACTATTTGGATGTAGATGATGATGGTGACGGTATTTGGACAATTTATGAAGATGTTGAGTTGCCAAATAACTATCCGCAAGACGGAAACCCGCAAAATGATGATACGGATGGTAAC
>JALWDV010000046.1 GCA_027036755.1 Anaerolineae bacterium | reverse complement strand
GAGGACAAAGGCCTTCGATGAGGATAGTTGTTGGCTGACTGAACAACATGTTTGTCTGACCAGCGCCATGTGGAGCAACAACAATCAGAGCTCGATAAAACATTTCTCTCGTCTGATCTAAACTTGGCAGAGGATCATCTCGAAAGACCCACAAGATCAATCCGAGCCTATCCGTGTATTTCTTTAACATGGCCAAAATATCGTCATGGTAACCGAAGAACCTTCTTGAGCTTCGTTTTATCAAAATGACAACATTTCTAGGCAGATTTCTGTCAGATACTCCATTTTGTAGATTGAAAGAAAGCAACTGGCCTGGCAGTAAACTCATACGCATACAAGTAGTGCCAGATGGTAAATAGATGATACGTGCTAGGACAGGTCCGCTTACAAGGCGGTCCCTCGGTATATCTAACAGAGGAAAGAAAGTGAAGTAATCAGCCGCGTGTATCTTTATCTCTGGATTCTGTCGAAGGAAGTGCAGATATGGCGTTAATCTAGCGACGCCTTCGGCGTTTGTGTGATAAAAGTTATCCGCAGGAAAAGCATCGGCGACAAATACTTCATCTACTTTATCCAACTCATCTATGGAAGGACATTGATCGACGTTGTCAGCACCAGGAGGTTGACATCGTATAACTCGTACTAACTTGTTTCCGCTGATTACATCACCCATTTCAGTAACCACTCCTCCCGCTATGACATGTATATACAGCAGCCTTACTCGAGCCGGCTGTGAAAGCCTTGTTTCGAAGGCGGGCGGAAATACCGACTGAAATTCTACTGGCTCCACTGAAACAGAGTTGAATGTTTTGTCGATGTCTTCTTCACATCCATAATCCTGATGTTGCTCCATTTTAGTGTTGCTGTGCATCAGAGAACAGTTATTAGACGATGGGTGAAAGTAATCCTTTAGTAATCCCTCACCAAATATATTAAGTGGCGTCTCCAAAATTAACGTCGTCGATTTGTTAAAATACATTTGAAACAGATCGAAATAATCCGGACACGTAGCAGAAGCCACATTCGTAATAAAATCTACCGTACACACCTCGTGTTGGTTTGGAAAAGAACGTACCTGATATCTTTCCCGGCTGCGGTTCAGTGATGCTAAATACGGCGTCATCATCTTGTGTATAAACCTGAGGCGCCTTTCCGTGTCATGGTTATTGGATAAGTTTCTTAGTGCAGGACGTTTTAATGTGTTATCCAGATGAGAAGAATTGCCAGCTGTATGGATGAGATCATCCAGTTTATTTTGTACCAACTCATTTTTGTCGCTTGTCGTTTCATCTCGGGACGCATTAATGAGGGTCGAATCTGGAAGCACGACTTTAATGGCTCTTTCCTTATCTACGCAACAGAAATTAAGTGGTAAATGTTTGTTAGTATATCCACTTGCAAACTGAAGAAACTGTTGGCTTTTCATCTCGTGCCCTTCTTCAGAATCGCTTGCTCGGAAGACCGGTGTCAAGACCTTGTTGAAGGCAATAGTTGTAATCACTATCACGGTGAATGATTTCAATAGAAATGTCTTCGATTTTAATAAATGATGATGACACCGCGAACAAAACATGACAGAGAGTAGAGATAACCCTGATATCAGTTACACATAACGCCTTTATATATAAAACAGATGGTAGTAACGACAGATATCAGTGTTTGTATACAAGTTCGTCATCGAATATGGTGTTAATGCCTAGGACATAAATATTATCGCTACCATCTGTTGCTCTCTGTGTTCATTTTATATAGGACCGACGTCGCATGCACGTATTCACATACATACATGGTTTGATAAATGCGAACACTTACCTACA
>JALWDV010000045.1 GCA_027036755.1 Anaerolineae bacterium | reverse complement strand
AACAGCGCCCCTGCGGGGCTAGCCGGATTTATCCGGCGCTGTTTTGTAGCCCGGCGACTTCATCGCCGGGCGGACGTGGCAAACGCTTCAACCGAAAAAGGACGCACCCTTTACAATTGGCTGAATGGCTGCCGAAGGAACCTGTCAGGTTAGTTCAACCGAAAACGACCTTGGCAGGAACTGAAAATACCCTGGCAGGGAGAAGGAAGCTCCTCGATTGCAAGTGCGCGAAGGACCCAATAACTGTATGGCTTGCTATGATAATGCGCCGCGCCGGATGTGCGATCCGGCGCACTTTTCCCGTTTAACCAACCTGGTTCTCAACTCATTTTGGACGCACTCGTTTCATTTTGTGGGGGGTGAATGAGAAACGAGACGGGATATCGCGTGTTCGAGTGACGAAAACAGAAGCCCGGAAGAACGCACTGTCCCTCCGGGCTCTCGTCAGCGATGGCGGGGCGATGGTTGCGCCAGCGTTACGCCGCCGCCTCCTCGCCGGAATCCGTGGGTAGGGGGACGACGGGTGGCTCATTCGCTGGCGGCTTCATATCCTGGAAGAGGTCGCCGATGCCGCCCAGCGCGCCCAGCACGCCCGTGGCCTCGTATGGCAGATAAATCTTGGTGGACTGGCCGTCGGCCATCTTCTTCAGGGCCTCCAGGTATTGGATGGCGATGAGCTTGTCGTCGGGGTTCGCGGCCTTGATGGCGTCGAACACCCGCTGCACGGCCACGGCCTGGCCCTGGGCCTCGGTTTCCAGTTTGAAGCGCTGGGCCTCGGCGATGCGGCGCACGGCCTCCGCGTCACCCTCTGCCTGCAAAATCTTGGATTGTCGCTCGCCTTCGGCCTGCAAAATCTTGGCCTGGCGGAAGCCCTCGGCTTCGAGGATGTTGGCCCGCTTCTCGCGCTCCGCCTTCATCTGCCGGTGCATGGCCAGCGTCACGTCCGCGGGCGGGTCGATGCGCTTGATCTCCACCCGAACCACGCGCACGCCCCATTTATCGGTGGCGTCATCCAGTACCTCGCGCAGCTTGGTGTTGATGATCTCGCGAGAGGTCAGGGCCTCGTCCAGCTCCATCTCGCCGATGACGTTACGTAGGTTCGTTTGGGCCAGCTTGGTGGCCGCGTCGAAGAAATTGGCCACGTTGTACACCAGCTTCACGGGATCTGTGGCTTCGTAGAAGACGATGGCGTCCACCGTCACCACCACATTGTCCCGGGTGATGACCTCCTGCGGCGGCACATCCACCACTTGTTCGCGCATATCCACCTTGCGCATCTTGTCGATGAAGGGAACGATGATGGTCAGACCGGGGGCGGCGGTGCGGATGTAGCGCCCCAGACGTTCCACCACGCCCTTTTCGTAAGGAGAAACGATACGGATGCTCATGCTGGCGACGATCAGCACGAAAATCGCCAGAAAGATGAAGAATAAAATCGCCAGGACTGCGCCCATTTTGAACCCTCCTGAATAAATGAATGAGAGGTGATGTGAAAATTAGTTGGAATCGGAATCTTCGGAAGTTGGCGCGGGGCGCACAACCAGCCGCGTGCCTTTCACGGCTAAAACCTCTACGATGCTTTTTTCCGGGATGATCTGCGCTGCATTCTCAGGCAGCGCCCGCCACTCCTCCGCGTCCACGCGCACGATGCCAGTGCCATTGATGGCGTCGATGGTTTCGATGACCACGGCCTTTTTGCCCAGCACCCGGTCGATGCCGATCTGGGCGGGTTGCTTTTTGGGCGACACGGTTTCGGCGAAACGACGCAGCGAGAATACGGCCACTGCCGAGACGCCAATGAAGATGGCCAATTGCCAGATGATATCCAATCCCAGAAGCGCCGCCACCGCGGCCGCCGCAGCGCCAATGCCGAATGCGACCAGAAAGAAACCTGCGGTCAGCAGTTCTCCGACAAAAAATATCAGGGCCAGGATCAGCCATCCCCAGAAAAAAATGTCGATAACCATGATGACTTCTCCTTTGAATGAAAGATGAAAGTGTTCATCGTTATCATACCACCTTTTGCCAAAATTGCCAGACCCCCGCCTGACAACCCCATGACGGCAATCTGACATCCTGACGCCATCTTCCCAAAGCATTGCCGCAGATGACGCAGAAAAAGCTGCTCTCACGCAAAGTCGTCAAGACGCAAAGGAAAAAAGAAGCAAGGAATCCTTGGCGGTCTTTGCGCCTCTGCATGAGATTTCGCGTCATTTCGAGGGAGCGTAGCGATCGAGAAATCCCCTTGCAGTCGAGAAGATTCGTAACCAAGTATGACTTTCCTGAAAAAAGGCCACGAAGACACGAAGATACGAAGGCGCGAAGGAAAAAGATAAGGTTTGGAGAGGATTTTCTCCGTGAATCCCCTTATTTTTTCTCTGTGTCCTCCGTGTCTCCGTGTTGAGAAACCTTTTTGCAGTGCATCCAAGTATTTTCATCGGCGCCGGCGTGCAATCGCTCATGGCGACTGATTCCGCGAGAAGTTCGTAACAGGCGCTAAAATCGCAAGGTGCTGAAGCCGGATAAATCCTCGGGCCAGTCGATATCCTGGGCCAGAGTGGGGGAACGATAGATGACGGCGTGAATGTTGGCGGCGCGGGCGTTTTCGAGATGGCGATGGAAGCTGTCGATGCCGAATTGGGGACGCAGGACGTGGGGCGGGCGCAGCAGCAGGGCGTTGGTGCCTGTTTCTGCGCGATCGGGCGCAATGACCATCACGCGGGGGTGAGGCTCGGCGAGACGGGCGAGATGTTGGATGTCCGCCGGGGTGATGCGGGGCAGGTCTGCAGGCAGGATGAGGAGTGCGTCGCAACGGCGCGCCTGCGCCCAGGCGCAGGCCCTGACCGCAGCCTGATTGTAACCCGCGGGAGCGTCTTCGATGATGGCTTCGAAGCCAAACCTGGCGGCCAGGGCCTGCGCGGCGGGGTCGGCGGAGACGACCCCGCCAGCCTCGACGACGCGGCTGGCCGCCACCGCGGCCAGGACATGCCGCAGCATGTCCGCCGCCAGTTTCTGGCGGGCCGCGTCGTCGAGGCCTGGGCGCAGGCGCGCCTTGGCCAGCGCCAGCGGCTTCATGGGAATCGCAACCGCCAGCCTCATTTCACACCTCGCGCGCCGGAGCTTGCCGAAGGCAAGACATCCTCTCCGTACCACGGAATCGCCATCCTCTCGACCCAGGTTTGCACAATCCGCTGCTCCTCGGCCGATAACTCTCGTTGCCACGCACTCAGGCGCACCATCACATCCTCCCCCGGGCGTTGTCGCTGCTTCTTGCTGGTCGTGCGACTGTAACGATGCAGCAACGTGTCTGGAACCGCATCCTCGGGCATTTGCAGCCAGCGCGTCAGCTCAGATATCTCCTGTCGCGGGCGCAGCGACAGCCATTCATAGAAGATCAGGTAATGCGGCGTATTCTGCAATTGATCCAGCGCCACCCGATTTTCCACCGCCCACCAGACCGCCAGCGCTTCAAACGCGTTGGAAACGCGTTCCAGCTCACTCACCCAGGGACGCAGATAATCCGCCACCAGCGCTTCCTGCGCCAGTAAATCCCGCACATCCGCGGGCCAGGGGGCCCGTACGCGGTGAAACATCGAATTCACCACCGCGGCCGGATGCCGCATCAGAAACACCTGGCCCGGCCCGAAATTCCGAGCCACGAACCCTAGCATCATATTCGCCCGAATCGTCTTGATAAGAAACCTCCTGGGGAAGAAACTCGTGCGGGAATAATCGGTGAGATAAGTGCGCACCCTCCCGCGCAGCACATCCTCCCAAAATGCCGCCCACTGGGGCGCGTCTGCGTTGGGCCGCAGATACTGGCGCTTGAATGCCGAGGACGTCAGGCCCGGCGGCCAGGCCATCAGACGACGATATTGCTCGGCGTTACGCGGGTCCAGCGGCTCGAAAATCTGCTGCACGCCCGGCGCCGCGGCCAGCATATCCCCCAGCCAGGTCGAGCCGCTGCGCCCGGAAGAAGCCAGCAGGATAGCGGTCGAGGGAGCAGGCGGCCCGGAAACCGCGAACATCGCCCGCTCGCCCAGCCGCCGCGCGTCCACCCACGCCTGCTTCACCTCCGCCTGCACGCCGGGCATATTTGCAGTCGCCCGCTTGACGACCCGCTTCAGTTTCATCGCTTCCCTTCCGGCAAGAAATTGATTGAGATTCGTCGATATCCGTCGAGCTTATCCATTCCATCCTGCGCCATCCACCTCTCACCTTGTCCTTCCTGCACTAAACACCTCTCACTGTTCACTGTCCACTGCTTACTGCTTACTGAACACTGCTTACTGAACACTGAATACTGCTTACTCACCGCCCCTCTCCTCTCTCAGCGACAACGCAAACGCCAGAACCTTTTCCGCCAGCCGTCGTCGTCCCGCCTTGTCTCGCATGACGCTATCGGTGACGAAAGGCGTCAGGCCCAGGGCCCGCACCGCGTCCGCCAGGCCCGCATCCGCCTCATCCAGCACGAAACCATCCACCAGGCCCGCGTAATGCCGGGCCACGCCCGCAGCGCTCACCTCCAGCCCCTGCTCCGCCATCATCTTCGCCGCGGGCCCCTTCAGCGCCCGACCGCCGATGATGGGGCTGACCGCGAGGGTCGGCGTTTGCGCAATGCGTTTTCGCACCCCCGGCAGCGCCAGGATCGGGCCGATGCTGACAAAGGGATTGGACGGGCAAAAGACCACCGCGTCCGCCTCGTCCAGGGTCGCCAGCGCCGCATCGCTGGCCCGAGCCTCCTCCATGCCCGCCAGCCGCATCCCCAGCATGGCCGGTTCGGTGCGTCGATGCACGAAATACTCCTGAAAAGGCAGCTCCCCCTCGGGCGTGAGGATCATGGTGCGCACCGGTTGATCGGACATCGGCAGCACCGGATGCGCCACGCCCAGACGCCGGGCCAACTCCAGCGTGACCTCGGTCAACGTCATGCCTGCATCCAGCATCTGCCGCCGCAGCAAGTGCAAGGCGATGTCCTTGTCGCCCAGCATGAACCAGGCGTCGTGCCCCAGCCGCTTCGTCTCCTCCAGCACATGAAACGTCTCATCCGCCCGGCCCCAACCGAAAGCCGGATTATTCACCTCGGCCAGATTGTAGAGCACCGTATCGACATCGGGGCAGATGGTCAGGCCCAGGTGCTCGAAATCATCGCCCGTGTTGACGATGATGCTCAATTGCTCAGGGGGCAGGAGCTGCGCCAGCCCATGGGCCAGCTTGGCGCCGCCCACGCCTCCCGCCAACGCGACCACTTTTATCTCACTGCTTACTGATAACTGTTTATTGATTACTTCCATACGACAACCTTCTCCAGCGGCTTTCGAGACGAAGTGCGACTTTCATCCGGCCATCCCAGCGTGATGATCGCCTGGGGCTCCCAATCGGCGGGCAATTCCAGAGCCGTCCGCACCGCATCCGGCGCGAACAACGGCGCACACATCCAGCAGGAGCCCAGCCCCTCGCGATGTGCGGCCAGCATCAGATTGCCCAGAGCCAGGGCCAGGCTTTGGATCGCCATGATGCGTTCGGCCTCAGCCAGCCGTGCATCCGCGTATGCGTCCATGTCGCGCAGGGTCATGCACCCCACCA
>JALWDV010000044.1 GCA_027036755.1 Anaerolineae bacterium | reverse complement strand
TTGGCCAGGGCCTGGGGCGTTTTGCCCACGCTGCGGGCGTCGATCATGCCATTGGGCTTGAACAAAGCCTTTTCCAGCGCCTTCTTCTGGACTTCATCCACCCAGTAAGCGCCGTTTTTCTCCATCTCCGCCTTCAGTTCGGCGGCGATGGGCTTATCGGCGATAACCGATTGCTCGGTGGCGCAGATGACGGAGCAATCGAAGGCCTTGCTGTTGACGATATCCCAGGCGGCCTTCTTCACATCCGCACTGCGATCCACCCACACGGGCGCGTTGCCCGGGCCCACGCCGATGGCGGGTTTGCCCACGCTGTGCGCGGCCTTCACCATCCCGCCGCCGCCCGTGGCCAGGATCATATCCACGGCCCAATGGCGCATCAACTCCTGGGTTCCGGGCAGGGTGACGTTGGTCATGCAACTGACCAGGCCGTGGGGCATTCCCACCGCCTCGCCCGCCTCGACCATGATGCGCATCGCCTCGTAGGAGCTTTCTCTTGCAGAGGGATGGGGCGCAATGACGATGCCGTTCCGGGCCTTGACCGCAATCAGGATTTTGAAGATGACGGTGGAGGTGGGATTGGTGGAGGGAGTCAGCGCGGCGATGACGCCCACGGGCCAGGCGAATTCCAGGATTTTGTTCTCCCGATCCTCGCGCAGCAGGCCCACGGTCTTGACATCCTTGATGGACTCCCAGATGCGGCGGGAAGCGAATTCGTTTTTGACCTTTTTGTGCAGGGGAACGCCGTAGCCGGTCTCGTCGTGAGCCAGCCGCCCCAGATGCTCGGACGCGGCGAACGCGGCCTCGGCCATCGCTTCGACAATCTTGTCCACCGTGGCCTGAGAGGCGTGGAAGAACTCGCGCTGGGCCTCCCGGGCGGCGATAGCCAATCGCCGGGCCTCCTGCATCGAACGTAGGTCTTTGTCGTAGTTATCGATCATAGAGGTATCCTGTTGAAGAAAGGATGAGATAATTCATCCATGGTGGCAACTGCTAACGTATGCCAGTTGGTTGTCTTTTTTCACTCAAATCTGACAAATTCTCGCAATTCTGGCGGCAGAATATGCGGTTTTCATCCGGCAACGAAGGGCGCCAGGCTCTAAATCGTTGCCAAAGGAACCTGTCAGGTTAATTCAAGCAAAAACGACCATGGCAGTTGCCCATGGCGTCTGTTTGATGATTCTCCTGAAAGTATTGCCTATGTAATACGCTCTACGCAAATTTCTTGGGCGTGCGGGCCACGTTTAGCACCGCATCCTGAAAGGCGGACGCGGCGGCCTTGCAGGCGCTCTGGGAGCCGGAGAGCAGCGCGCCCGAGAAGTTGGTCTCGGAAGGCGGCGCCCACCACACTTGCATCGTCACCTCGGCCGCTTTCAGCGCGGCGTCGATGGCGTAGGTGGCCTCCAGCGGCGGCGCGATGAGGTAGGCCAGAGGGGAGCCTTCGGGCACGCCTGCTTCCTTGCTCAGGTAGCTGCCCGTGCGGGAGATGGTGTGCGGGAAGAAAGCCAGCTCGCCCGCTTCGTCCGCGGCGTAAAACCAGGCCTTCTCCTCGGCGTAGGCCACCGCGGCGTCCAGGCCCGCGCGGGCCTCGGCCGGCGAGGGCCCGGCCAGAATGCCGATGATCTCGCCCGAGAGCGGGCCGGAGGCGTGGGCGGAACCGGCGTAGAAGCTGTGGGCGTACACCACATCCACCTCGGCCTTCTTGGTGGCCTCATCCAGCGCCACATAGAGGGAGTCGTCGATATCGCAGGTGATGAGGGCCAGACTGCGCTGGTGGGGCTGCAATCCCAGCTTCTCGGCAAAATCAGGATGCACGTTGGGGATGAGCCGGGCGGCCAGGATGGTGGGTTTGATGGGATCGAGCACAGCCATAAGCGAGTCTCCTTCGAGGTGTCGAAATCTACAAAAGCGTCTCGTAGTCCGCGTCGGGCGAGTTTGCAACGGGCGTCAAACGTCAAACGTAAAACGTCGGACCTGACGAATGACGTTTGACGTTTTACGCAATCGGTTGTCAACGCCAGGCGGGTCGGCAAAAAGATATGATCGAAACGACCCGTCGCGGGGTTGTTTACAACACGTCAGACGGCGGGCGTTCGGGGGCGTCTTCCGATGTTTTCAGTTTCAATTCGACGCCGCTGGCCTGATATTTCAGGATTTTTCGGATGAGTTCGACCACGAACGCGCCCGCTTCCAGCGGATTCAGGCCGCCGTTGTTGGTGATCATGCAGATGACATCGCGCTGGGCGTCAGTCCTGCCTGGGCCGGGCCGCCAGCCCATATATGCGCTCATTGCGTCGGCCACGCCCAGGCCCGGACGCTCGCCGATGAGGATCACCACCACATCCGCGCCGATGACGGTGTTGACGTCGTTGATGACGCCCACCCGGGCGAATTTGATGAAGAAGGGAGCGCCCATGCTGATGTTGGCGGCTTCGAGGCCCTGCTTGATCACCGGGAATATCTGGGGCAGGTTGTTGTTGATGGCCGCGGCGCTGAGGCCATCGCCCACCACCATCTGCACCTGCGGCTTCTTGACGCATTTCTGCCCGATGAGCATCTTGGCCTCGGGCGTCAGCAAACGTCCCAGATCGGGCCGCAGCAGATATTCGGCCTTGTCTTTCACCTGGGTCTGCACGGTGAACAGCCCGAACTGATCCAGAACCTCCTGCCTGACCTTGCCGTAGATGGCGTCCTGGGTGACGCCGTGATCGGCCTGGAACAGCAGCCACGATTTGGTGCGAGGACGAGGCCCGGCTCGTCCTGCGCCAATGCGCGCGGGCGTGGTGGATTTCAGATTGAGCAGGCCCTCCAGATTCATGGGATTCTCCACGCCCACCGCGTTGCGGAACTCGGGCGTGGTTGGATCGGGCAGATCGATGATGAGGGCGTCGGTTTTGTTCACGCCAGACACTGTTGAAACGGGCGCGGGCGATGCGGTCGAGGTCGGCTGCGACGCCTCCTTCTTCTTGAGTTCGGCCAAAACAGCCTGAACGATGGCTTCGATCTGATTCTGATCCATAATCTTAGCGCTCTACTTCTGCAGGAAGAAAGATGCGTCGCCAGCTTTCTCGGTGAGCTTGCCATCCTTCATCAGGCCCAGATTCTCCATCCAAGCTTCGAATTCGGGCAGGGGCCGCAACCCCAGCAACTGTCGCAGGCTGGCGGCGTCATGAAAGCTGGTGCACTGGTAGCTGAGCATCACGTCATCGCCCAGCGGCACGCCCATAAAGTAATTGCAGCCCGCCGCAGTGAGCAGCACAGCCAGATTCTCGATGTCGTTCTGGGTGGCCTTGGCATGATTGGTGTAACACGCGTCCACGCCCATGGGAACACCGTAAAGCTTGCCCATAAAGTGATCCTCCAGCCCGGCCCGGGTGATCTGCACCGAATCGTACAGATACTCCGGCCCGATGAAGCCCACCACGGTGTTCACCTGGAAGGGGTGATAGCGCTTGGCCAGGCCGTAGCAGCGGGCCTCCATCACCAACTGATCCGCGCCATGATGCGCATCGGCCGAAAGCTCGGAGCCCTGGCCCGTCTCGAAATACATATAGTTCGGGCCAGCGGTCCACGCGTATTTCCTGGCCATCTCATAAGCCTCGTCCAGCATCCCCACGCTGACGCCGAAAGCCTCATTACCCTTTTGCGATCCAGCCAAACTCTGGAAGACCATGCCTACGGGCGAACCCCGCTTCATCGCCTCCATCTGGGTGGTCACGTGGGCCAGCAGACAGTTCTGGGTGGGGATTTCCCACTTCTGGATGACGTCGTAAGTCATATCCAGCAGGCGCATCACACTGCCCAGAGAATCATCCACAGGGTTGATGCCGATGACGCTGTCGCCCGAGCCGTAACTCAGGCCCTCGTAGATGGTGGCGCGAATCCCCTCCACCGAGTCGGTGGGATGATTGGGCTGGTTGCGGGAAGCCAGGGTGCCGGGCAGACCAATGGTGTTGGCGCAATGGGCGGTGACTCGCACCTTGCTGGCGCCGTAGATGAGATCCATATTGGACATCAGCTTGGTCACGGCTGCCACCATCTCGGCGGTGAGACCGTTGCTCACCCGGCGGATCATTTGCGGCGTGGTCGCGTCCTTCATAATCCACTCCCGCAATTCACCCACCGTCCAGTTCTTGATCTCGTTGTAGATGGTCAGATTCACCTGATCAATGATGACCCGGGTCACCTCATCATCCTCATACGGCACAGCCGGATTCTCATACAGCGCCCACAGCGGCAATTCCGAAAGCACAAACTTAGCCGCCACGCGTTCGGTTACGCTCTCCGCGGCGATGCCCGCCTGTCTATCCCCCGACTTTTCTTCATTGGCTTTGGCCAGCAGTTCTTTGATGCTGCCAAACTCATAGGTTTTGCCGAAAAGCTTGGTTCGTAATAGCATAAGCCGGGAAGGAAAAGGTTACCGCCAAGGTCTCATCACCAAAGAAAATGCGGATTTGAAGAGGGATTTCTCTGTGAACCACCACTATTTTCTTCGCGTCCTCCGCTTCTTCGTGGTAATGACCTTTTTGTAGTGGAGTCACCTTTATTCGTAGAAAATCAACGTCTTCACCGACAGAGGCACAACACGCCCATCCAGCATGGGGTTGCCGATGTCGATGAAATCGCCTTCGTCCAGACCGACCTGATCGATGACGACCAGCGGGGCGTCGGGACGCAGCGCCTTGATGGTTTGCCCCAGGACCTGGGCGTAATCGCGCTCGACAATGAGCGCCAGCGGTCGGGTGGGAGAGAGCTGATTGGCGGCGTAACGCACAACGCCTTGCGCCAGGGTTTGCAGCACGTCGTAATCCATCTGCTCGGGCAGGTCCAGCGCCAGGGCGATGGCCCGCTGCTGCGGATCGATATCCCAGCGTTGCACCGCGTAGCGGATGGCTTCGGCGATATGCTCGGGGGAGAGATGGTCGTGATCGATGCGCGGGCGGATCACCGACAGGTTGCGCAGGGGCAGGATCACCCGCTCCGCCCAGATGGTGCTGCCGCTGAGGGTGACGGTCTGGCTGGCCGCGCCCAGCACGGTGGCCCGCAAAGTCTGCTTCGGGCGCTGCACATTCAGCCCTTGCAGCCGCCGGTTCAGGCGCAGCGATTGGGCCAGCAGCGGGCCGACATCGTCGTGAATGGTCACATCCGCCAGGTCGCCGATCTCGATCGGATCGTAGTAGTAGGCCGCCACGCCGCCGGAGAGAAAGACCACGCGGGTGTTTTCAGCCTCGCGCAAAGGGGGCGTCAGTTGCAGCTTCCGCCCGAGTTCGCTGACCTGGCCCGTGGTCAAATCCACGATGAGATCAGCCATTGCGTCGCAGAAGCGGCGCAGCGTGGGCAGATGGGCCCGGGCGCCTTCTCGCAGGGGTAAATCCAGCGCCTGGATGATGCTCCGACCCGGCGGCGGGATGTGGCGGATGACGCCCGAGCCGTGCTCGATCTCGATCTGTCGTCCCCCCACTGCCATGGCCGAAGAGCTGATGTGCTCGCCAATGCGGAAGATGGCGGCATTGGCCGTGCCGCCGCCCACATCCACATTGACCACCTGGGTGTAGTGCTCGGCCGAGTAGGCGGCCGCGCCGGAGCCCC
>JALWDV010000043.1 GCA_027036755.1 Anaerolineae bacterium | reverse complement strand
GGCGTGATGCGTATGCCCTTTGCCATTATTTTGCTGCTGGCGGTGGTCAGTAATCCGGCGTTGCTGCCTGTCAGCGTTATCTCGGCCTTCACCAGCTTTCTGACCGCGACCTTCCTCGATGCGGGCAGCGCCCGCCGGGCCATGGAAGAATCCCAGGCCGAAGTGCGAGAGATCTACAGCGAGGATGCGGAGGCCGGCCGGGACGCGAATGCGCTCGATCAAGAGGCGATGGGATGAGGGTTTCACAAATTTTCCGCAAGTCCAGGCGCCATGGGCTTCGGGGGCGATAAACCATTCGCGACGGCTTTTCTCTTGCGCGTTTTCTTCTTTCCGGCTATTCTATTGTAGTCGTTTCTTCTAACTGCTAACACAACAACTTTCCCTTTTAGCAGTTGTCGTTTCTCTCTATCACTCTACAAAGGAGTAACAGTCATGGCTAAAATCACCGCCATCGAGGGCATTGGCGAAGTCTATGGCGCCAAATTGATGGATGCTGGCATCAAAAAGACCGAGGATCTGCTGGCCGCCGCTGCTGATCCCAAGGGCCGCAAGGAATTGGCCGCCGCCATTGGCGTCGAGCCTTCCAAGGTGCTGCATTGGGTCAATCGCGCCGATCTGTTCCGCATCAAGGGCGTTGGCGAGGAGTATTCCGATTTGCTGGAGGCCTCGGGCGTGGACACTGTGCCCGAGCTGGCCCAACGCAATCCCGAAAATCTTCACAAAAAGATGTTGGAGGTCAACGCCGAAAAGAAATTGGTGCGCCGTCCCCCCAGCCTGAAGCAGGTGAAGGATTGGGTGGCCCAGGCCAAGGAATTGCCCCGCGTGTTGACCTATTAACGCCGATTGTTCACGTTCGAACGCCCTGCCCGCGCGGGGCGTTCTGGTTTTCTTATGGCCCAACGCTATCCCATTCCCGCCCGCCGCCATCGCGTCGAGGAGGAAATCCGGCGCAGTCGTTTCATCACCACCGTGGGCTGCGCCCCCACCGTGGAGGACGCCCGCGCTTTCATCCAGGATATCCGCGCCGAGTTTCCCGACGCCACGCACAATGTGTGGGCGTATCTGGTGGGGCCGCCCGGCAGCACCGCCCGCGCGGGTTACAGCGATGACGGCGAGCCCTACGGCACAGCCGGACGCCCGGCCTACACGGTGCTTTTGCATAGCGGCGTAGGCGACATCGTGGCCGTCATCACCCGCTATTTTGGCGGAACCAAGCTGGGCAAGGGCGGGCTGGTGCGGGCGTATAGCGGCGGGGTGAAGCTGGCGCTGGAGACCTTGCCCCTGGCCGAGCGACGGGCCACGATGGATGTGGATGTGATCATCCCCTACGCTTTCGTCACCCCCCTCCAGCGGATGCTCCCCGACTACGAGGCGGAGGCGCTGGCGGAGGATTACGGCGCTGACGTCAGTTATCGCTTGCGTCTGCCCCAGGAGAGCGTTGCGGCTTTCTCCGAGGCTCTCATCGGTTTGACCAACGGCGCCGCGCTTATCGAGCCGGTCGAGAGCAATGCCTCCTGACGCCTCCCGCATCGAGCAGCGGCATGATTTGCTGCTTTCGTCGGCGGACTGGCAGAGTCGGGCGCTCATCCTGGCCGAATTGCAGGAGATGGGCTACGAGGTGATGGCCGTTCCGGGCGTGACTTACGCCATCAACGCCATCCTCAAAGGGCTGGATGATCCGCCCCTCTTGCTCATCGACGTGCACCGTGATCCCGCGGCCACGCCCGAGAAGGTGCGCGGGCTCATCTCGCTGCTGCCGGGCCGCCCCGTCATCCTGCTGGCGGGGACGTTCGCGCGCGAGCGCTGGCTGCCCCTGTGCCGGG
>JALWDV010000042.1 GCA_027036755.1 Anaerolineae bacterium | reverse complement strand
AATGGCCCTGGCAATGGGTCTTCCCCGCCGCCCGCATCGCCGCGGATCCCCGCTCCGGCATCCGCCGCCGCCACCATCTCGATCCCAGCGTGGTGCAAAAAGCCGTGCGTCAGGCCGCCAAACGCGCCGACATCTCCAAACGCGTCACACCCCACGTCTTCCGCCACTCCTTCGCCACCCACCTCCTCGAAGCAGGCTACGACATCCGCACCGTCCAGGAACTCCTCGGCCACAAAGACGTCAGCACCACCATGATCTACACCCACGTTATGAACGCCGGCCCCCTCGCCGTCCACTCCCCCCTCGACCACTCCCAACTAGCCATTGACCATTGACAATTGAGGCGTGGTTCACTTGGGCGCTTTGTAGCTTGACAAATTGGCTGTGAGAGCATGGATATTGGATACTGGATATTGGATATTCCCTGTTTCAGGACGATTCAAATACCCAATATCCAATACCAAATCCGGCCTTTGCGGTCACTCACCGGCCAGTTTCATTACTCTCCGACACACGTCATCCGAAATCCACATCCCTGACTGTCTCAGTTCGTCTACAACTACGGACATCGCAGGTAACAATTTTCTCTTCTTGGCTTCCAATAGCACGCGCAATGTTCCCCACACATTTAATCCCGCCGATTGTGCTATCCGACGCGCCAGTGCATCGTCAAGAATGACCACCTTCTCTCGATGTTCCAATGCCAATGCCATTGTTTCCAACTCCCCTTTGCCCAAATCGCTTGCCAACCACTCCGACGGTACTTGTTTGGGAGACATAATTTGCAGCCAGGCGTACATCTCTGCCAATGGCACATCGTACCCTCTTCTTTTTCCCACTTTCAATTCCTCTACTACCGCGGGTACGCTCAAGACTTTGTCGAATAATTGCGGCAGAAGTTCGATTCTGTCAATCCGATATAAATACAATAGTGGCGATGTATTGCTGATGGCTTCAGGCATACTCGGCTTCTAATTCTTCCAGTTCAGACGCAAAAGGAAAAACGTTGTAATGCGCCAACGCCAACAGAAACTCAACCCGGCTCATACCCGCCAGTTCTGCCGCTCGCCCGCTTGTCAATCGCCCCAGCTCGTACATTTTGACTGCTGCCAGCACGCGCAATTCCCGCCCAAATGCCTCAGCGTCCATCTTCTCAGCCAGAAGCACCTTTTCCGGCACATCAATCGTTACCTGTTGTACAGTCATCTTGTATCACCATCATTTCGGGATTTGGGGAAAAGTGGCAGGCGGCAGATAGCAAGGTGCAGGTTATTGACCGGCGAACACGCCCGCCCGCTGGCGGGACGAAACGCCCGTTTCGGTTGCATGGGCCACTACGTCGCTGTATAATACTTCCACGTCCGTGATCATGCGGCGCGCGCCCCATAAAGCCGATTGTCTCATCAGTCCTGAGTGGTATATCACACATCCCGCATCTTGTCAAACCCCATATCCAACACCCCAAAACTCCCTAAACTCCTCGATCACCTCCGCTTCACCCTCCGCCGCATACACGACAGATGGGATTGGGATTGGGGCATGGTTCAAAATAGACGATTTGAAGCCTGTCAAATTGGCTGTGGGAGAATGGGTATTGGATATTGGATATTGGATACTCCCCTGTTTCAGCACGATTCAAATACCCAATACCGAATACCCAATACCGAATACCCAATATCGAATATCACCCCCGACTACCCATTAGCCATTGACAATTGACAATTGACAATTAGCCATTGACAATTCCCATGCCCGACGACCTCTTCGCCCTCCGCGCCCAGGACATCCTCGAAAAAGAACAGCCCCTGGCCGCTCGCATGAGACCCCGCACCCTGGACGAATTCGCGGGCCAGGACCACATCATCGGCCCGGGCCGCCTCCTCCGCCGCGCCATCCAGGCCGACCAACTCTCCTCGGTCATCTTCTACGGCCCGCCCGGCACCGGCAAAACCACCCTCGCCCGCATCATCGCCAACACCACCCGCGCCCACTTCATCGCCATCAACGCAGTCCTGGCCGGAGTCAAAGACATCCGCGCGGCCATCGCCACCGCGGAAGAGCGCAGGGGGATGTTCGGGCAGAAGACCATCCTCTTCGTGGATGAAGTCCACCGCTTCAACAAGGCCCAGCAAGACGCGCTCCTGCCCCACGTGGAAAACGGAACCGTCATCCTCATCGGCGCCACCACCGAAAACCCCTACTTCGAAGTCAACAAGGCCCTGGTCTCCCGCTCCCGCATCTTCCAGCTCAAACCGCTGAACGCAGACGACCTGCGCCAGATCGCGGCCATGACCCTGGCCGACCCCGAACGGGGCTATGGCAAGTTGGATGTGCGCATCGACGAAGACGCGCTGGAGCACTTGGTCAACGTAGCCAACGGCGACGCCCGCGCCCTGCTCAACGCGCTGGAGCTGGCGGTTGAAACCACCCCGCCCGACGCCCAGGGCGTCATCCACATCGACCTGGCCGTGGCCGAAGAAAGCATCCAGCGCCGCGCGGTCCTCTACGACAAAGAAGGCGACATCCACTTCGACACCATCAGCGCCTTCATCAAATCCCTGCGCGGCTCCGACCCCGACGCCGCACTCTACTGGATGGCCAAAATGGTCTACGCGGGCGAAGATCCCCGCTTCATCTTCCGCCGCATGGTCATCTTCGCCGCGGAAGACGTGGGCCTGGCCGACCCCAACGCCATCCAGGTTGTCGAGGCCTGCGCCCGGGCCTTCGACTACGTGGGCATGCCCGAAGGTCGCTTCCACCTGGCCCAGGCCGCCCTCTACCTGGCCACCGCGCCCAAATCAAACTCCGCCTTCGCGTTCTTCGACGCCCTCCACACCGTGGAAAAGGAGCCCGAGGGCCAGGTCCCCAGCCATCTGCGGGACGCCAGCCGGGACAAAGAAGGCTTCGGCCACGGCCAGGGCTACCTCTACCCCCACGCCTACCGCGACCACTGGGTGGCCCAGCAATACCTGCCCGCCTCCCTCCAGGGCAAGGTCTTCTACCAGCCCTCCGACCAGGGCTACGAGGCCCGCATCGCCCAGCAGGTGGCCCGCCGCCGCGAGGCCCAGCTTGCGGCCATGCTGGAAGACAACGCGGGCGCGCCCCCCGAGATCCTTACCTTCAGCGGCAAACTGGCGGACCGGGCCGCAGACCGCTGGCTGCAACGCACCCTCTCCGACCCGGGCGATCAATTGGGCGCCCTGCGAGATCGCCTCATGGAGCAGGCTGCGATCCAGCGGCATCATGTCATCCTCGACCTGCGCGCGGGCTCGGGATTGCTCGCCTGGGAGGCCCTGCGCCGCGCGCCCGAAGGCGGAGTCTACGCCCTGGCCTGGAGCCAGGAAGACGCCCGGGCCCTGGAACAGATGGCCGCGGCCCTGCCCGAACTCCGGCGGCCCGTCATCCTCCACGGCGACCCGGCCCAACTCCCCGATTTGCTCAATCAATCTTTGGCCGACACCCCGCCCCCAGCCGGATCCGTGATCCGGCTGGCCCGCTCCCAGCCGGATTCCCAATCCGGCGCCCTTCTCCGCTTCGACCGCATCCTGGGCCGCAACGCATTGGGCCCCCGGCCCGACAAACCCGCTCTCATCCCCCTCCTGGCCGACCTCCTCCGCGCCGACGGCCTCATCCTCCTGGCCGAAACCATCCCCCGCCACGCCCAGCGCCTCTACGCCCTCCTCGACCTGACGCGGCTGGACCACGCCCTGGCCCAAAAGCTCATCGACGCGGAAGAAGCCATCTACGCCGACCCCGACGATCCCCTGGTCAACTGGGACGCGGCGGCCCTGGCCCGGCTGTTTCGGGACGCGGGCTTCGAGGTGGAGGTGGAGGAAGACGCGCGGGAGAGCCACGCGCGCATCACCGACGCCCTGCTGAACCGCTGGTTCGCGGCCGCGGGCGAAGCCCGCCCCTCCTATCGCCAGCGTCTGGCCCAAACCCTCGCCCCCGACGAACTGGCCCGGGTCAAAGCCCTCTTCCGCGGCCAGCTTCGGGGCAAAACCGTCCCCTGGCGAACACAGCAGGCCCTCATCCGCGCCCGATTGTAACGCCCCCGCACAGGACCCGTTCTTAGCCAAAATGAGTTGTGCGCTGTCGCAGCCAGCGCAGGCGGATGAGGCTCCCCGGCTAGAAACAGCGCCCCTGCGGGGCTAGCCGGATTTATCCGGCGCTGTTTTGTAGCCCGGCGACTTCATCGCCGGGCGGACGTGGCAAACGCTTCCAACCGAAATTGGACGCACCCGATTCTTTTTAGCCATTTCGGAGATTAAATGGGCGAGCGGAGATCACTTCCAGCTCATCCCCTGCCTGAACGACCGGGATGATTGGGTGCGGGCGTTGGCGGGCATGGTGGAAGCGTCCTCCGGGTGACATCGGCCTGCCCGGCAACGGCTGCGCTCCCCCCAGCGCCGATTTTTAACCGGGTGTGTCCAAAATGAGTTGGAAAGTTAAAATAATCCATTCATTGGCGGGGCGCTTCGCGCCCGCCGCCAGCGCCGGGGGATGAAGTCCCCCGGCTAGAAACAGCGCCCCTGCGGGGCTAGCCGGATTTATCCGGCGCTGTTTTGTAGCCCGGCGACTTCATCGCCGGGCGGACGTGGCGAACGCCACGATGACCGATTTAATTTTCGAACATTCATCACTCGGCTCCTGTGATAATTGCTCCAACTAAAATTGGACACACCCATTTTTAACCGGGTGGCAGAAGCGCTGTCAACTGGGAAAACCGGCTAAAGTGCTTTTGATCGAACGTAAAAATACGAGAAAGGCCCGATTCATCCATCCAGGCTGCATTGTATGCGTCGATGAAGTCCACATTTTTCTCCACATACCAGCTAAGCGCTTGGGTGATCATATCCTCATCTGAAATGCGCAAACCGGGTGTGTTGAGGATGATCTGAATGTATTCTTGAATGGTCTGACGGGGCAATTTGTACGCCGATTCCATGACCCACACCAATTCAGCCATCACCATGACATTGGTGACGAGTTTCAATTTGCCGTCTGCCGCCTGTTGCAAAAGCAACGCCACTGCCTCCGCCTGTTCAGGAATGTCATTGGTCAAATAGCGAAGAAAGATATTGGCATCGACAAAATGCTTCATTGCCCACGACTCCGTTTGTTGGCTCTATCGGAAATTACATTTTGGCGAATAGCCTCAAAATCCTGAGGTTCTGAGACCGGGATCACGCCGCGAAGATCGAGCAACGTGCGTTTGATCGGTTTGATTTTCACTTCATCGTGTTCACGGAGGAAGATGACGCGGTCTCCTTCGGAGATATCCAACCATTCGCGCACCTTTTTAGGAATCGTGATTTGGCCACGGCGGCCAACTTTTGTTGCCAGCATTTTCACCTCCTGTCAAGAGCTAAATTGACTGACATAATTCATCATATCAGACATTCCTGATTTTGCCAAACAAGCAACAAAAATTACGGCAATTCAGCAATTTCAAATTTGGCTCGGCAACAAGCCCCCCTCCCGGCCTCCCCCCGCTTCGGCTGGCGCCTTGCAGGGGGAGGAGCCCTTCGCTTTGCCAATATGTGCAGCAGATGGGCGGCTCCCTCCCCCGAACACGAGCGCAGCGAGTATCGGGGGAGGGA
>JALWDV010000041.1 GCA_027036755.1 Anaerolineae bacterium | reverse complement strand
GATTCTAAATTTGGCTGTACTGAAAAAACCTTCAACACGGAGGCACAGAGCGCACGGAGGAAGAAAAAGGTGAGATTTGGAGAGAAATTTCTCTGTGAACTACCACTATTTTTTCCGTGTCCTCCGTGTCTCCGTGGTGAAATGACCTTTTTGCAGTGGAGCCAAATTTGAAATTGCAGAAAGTGCGTCAAACGTCAAAAAGAGTCTCTTCGCCACGCTTTGATGTTTGACGTATGACGGTAATCTTTGAGATTTACCAGCATCAAGCTCTCAGCCCTGCAATAGCGCCAGGCCCCGCTCGTATTTCGATTCAGCCTGGGGATGCAGGCCCGGCGTGGTCTGCAAGGCGTGGGCCAGGGCCCGCAACGCCGCCTCATCCCCCTGGGGCGGCAGCTCGATCTCCAGCTCCCACGCCCGCGCGTCTCGCTGGCCCGCGCGCCAACGCACCTCGTCCAGACTGAGCAAGGCGAAGGGCGCGCCCTGCTCATCCAGCGCCTGAGCCTCGTGGCGCTGCTGATGAATGGTGAACAGGCGCTCCAGGGGCTGCTCGCCTACGATCGCCCGCAACATATCCGCTTCGGGGGTGTGAGGCCAGCGCTCGGGCTCGGTGGGATGTTCGGTGGGGATGTGCAGCTCGCGTCGCCGGCGCCAGACGCCGCTGGCGGGGGTCAGACTCTTGAGCTGCAACGAGGCCCCGCCATTTTTGCGCCGAAAGCGCAGGGCGTAACCGGCCCGGGCCACGCGTCGGTCGGGCGTGTCGTAATACGCATCCACCACCTGCTTCATCTGGAAAGGCGTCAGCCCATAGCCGCCCAAACGGCGCTGCGTCAGCAACCGCCGGGCCAGCGCGTCATTCAGCCGGTATTTCAGCTCGATCTCGGTGCTCATGGGTCAGGGAGCCAGTTCGTAATCCCACCCGAAGTTGACGTTGGTTTTGGTCTCGCCCGGCGTCAGGGTTACGGTCTGTTGGCCGTCGGGCGGATGAGTCCAGCGGCCGGGGATGAAGATGTAGTGATTGTAGTCGGAGGCAGCGTCGATGCTGACACAGTATTCGCCCGCCTTCAGCTCCTTGAACGCGTATTTGCCGTTGGCTTCCGCCTGGATGACGGCCAGGCCCGAGCTGGGACACGGGCCCGCGCCCAACGCGATCTCGGCGCTGCCAATGGGAGGCTCGCCCGGCTGATAGACGCCGTCGGCCATGACGCCGCCTCCGGGTGCGATGTCGCAGCCTTCGGGCAATGAATCGGCGGTGGCCTGATCCGCCGCGCACAGATCATGCCAGACGAAGCCGCTGATGACGCCGTTGGCCGCGTCGCTGGCGGGCGCGTTCCGCGGCACGCGGATTTTCACCCAGAAGGGCGTCTTGCCGTCACCGCCCAGGCCGAACCGTTCGCCCGCGGGCGTTTGCAAAAGCCATTCGCTGGTGTAAGCGCCTTTGGCCGCGGGCGCGACCAGCTCCACCGAGACATCGACGCTTTTGCCCGGCTTCACCGTCGCGCCCAGAGGCTGGCTGTCGGGCCCGTTCATCTGCTCGCCCCCGGCGAAAACCAGCGCCACGTCCTCCGGCCAGACGCACGAGCCCCCGTTCTTCAGCCGCCAGGTCTTGGTGAAGCGCGCGCCCGGATTGATCCTGGCGTTGTCGGGCACAGTCACATCTTTGACGAAGATGACGCGATAGATGCAGGCGTTGTTCTCCGCCTCCGCGGGCGCGGGGGTGACCGCGGGCGTGGGTTCGGGCGTGGCCGTGGGCGGCTCGATGGCGGGAAGCAGCACCGGCGGCAACGGCGTGGCGGTGGGCGTTGGCGTGGGCGGCGCGTTATCCTGGGCCAGGGCGAAACTGCTCTGGATGCCGTTGACGAGCACCGCGTAATCCCCTGCGGGCAATCCCAGCCCGTTCAAGGGGATGGTTTTGGTGAAGGATTGCGGCTCTTTTTTGCAGCGCTCTTTGGCCGGGCGCAGCGTGGCGACCTCCACCTGAAAATGATCATCCTGCCGGGAGACGGTGGCCTTGCCCACGCTGGTGCAGGCGTCGGGCAGCGTCCCCTTCACCTCCACCAGGATATCGTAGGGCGGGCTTTCTCCTGAGATGCGAACGGCCACAGACTGGATTTCGGCCTGGCCGATGATATTGCCTTGATCATCCATCGGGCCTTTGGGCGCAGGGTTGCACGCCGCCAGGAGCATCAGCAGGCCCGACAAAATCGCTGACAGGATGAAAAAACGTTTCGGGGGGAAGTGGGATCGCATGGGCGCGTCTCCGTGGAAATGAAGTCGGAACAACGTCATCTTCCCAGATTATACTTCATTCCGCAAATTGGACGGAAGGCCGGGGAGGAAGAACAGAAACGCGGCCATCTTCCCATCTTCTGCATTCAGATGTGATAGAATACGGAGTCCGCCCGGCGATGAAGTCGCCGGGCTACAAAACAGCGCCGGATAAATCCGGCTAGCCTCGCAGGGGCGCTGTTTCTAGCCGGGGGACTTTATCCCCCGGCGTTGGAGGCGGGCGCGAAGCGCCCCGGGCCTATAACCCGATTATTTTGTCAATGTTCATCAAATGCGCCCATCGGAGACCAGCAAAGGCGATCCCACAAATTCGAGGAAAGCACCATGACCACATCGACATCAACCACCATGCAGCAGCTCTGGACCACTATCCAGGAGCGCAAAGCCGCCATGCCCGAGGGCAGCTACACCGCGTTTTTGTTTCGCTCGGGCGAGAACGAAATCCTGAAGAAAATCGGCGAAGAAGCCATCGAGGTGATCATTGCGGCCAAAGGCGAAGGCGACGACCGCGTCATCTACGAATCCGCGGACCTGATCTACCACCTGCTGGTGCTGCTGGCCCAACGCGATCTGACCTGGGAGCAGATCGAGGCGGAGCTGGCGCGGCGATTCAAATAGATCGAGCAATCAATCATCCCCCCCGTCGAATTAACAAAAGCACGCTGGCAGTGATCAATGCTCAGGCCTCGATCTCGAAATTCCGCATCATGCCCATGTCTTCGTGCTCCAGGTTGTGGCAATGGTAGAGGAACAGGCCCGTGAAGTCGACGAAGCAGCGGATGCCCCGCACCTTCTCGCCCGGCAACACCAGCGCCGTGTCCTTCCAGCCTTCATCCACGTAGCCATCCTTCAGGCTCTCCCACATGGCCCGGCCCGCCTGACTCATTCGTCGCTCCAGCACCTGGAATTGCTCGCCGTGCATGTGCATGGGATGGGGCGACATGATATGATTAGCCACCAGTCCATCCATACTTCAGGGAGAAAACAATGTCTGAACTGATTTTTGCGCCTGTTCCCCAGCATCTGGCTTACACCGACGCCTCTTTCACGCTCACGCCCGGCGTGTTGGCCATCAACGCGCCGGCCGCGCATGAGCTGTTCTTCACCGCCCGCCAGCTCCAGCAGAGCGTCCAGGAGGCCGCGGGCGTGAAGCTGGACATCGTGGCCGGGAATCCCGCGCCCCACCTGACCCGCATCGCCCTCAACATCGCGGTCAACGCCAGCCGTCATCCCCAGGGCTATGAACTGACCATCGACGATTCGGGCATCAACGTCGTGGCCAGCACGCCCGCCGGGATTTTCTACGGTGTGCAGACTTTGCGCCAGGCGTTGATGCAGGCGGGCGCGGCGCTGCCGGGCCTGCGCATCACCGATTGGCCCGATTTCCCCAATCGCGGCGTCATGCTGGATATCAGTCGGGACCGGGTTCCCACTATGGAGACCCTGTACGGTCTCATCGACATGCTGGCTGACCTCAAGATCAACCAGTTCCAGCTCTACACCGAGCACACTTTCGCTTATCGCAATCATAAGGTGGTGTGGGAGAAAGCCTCGCCCATGACAGCCGAGGAAATCATGGCCCTGGACGCGTATTGCCAGGAGCGTTTCATCGAGCTGGTGCCCAACCAGAACACCTTTGGCCACATGGGGCGCTGGCTCAAGCACGAGCCTTATGCGCATCTGGCCGAGACTCAAGGAGAATGGATCACGCCCTGGGGCGACACCCGCCGCGAGCCCTTCACCATCGCCCCCACCGATGAAAGCCTGGCCCTGGTGCGGGAGCTGCTGAACGAACTGCTGCCCCATTTCCGCAGTCGCCAGATCAACGTGGATGCGGACGAGACTTTCGATCTGGGCCAGGGGCGGAGCAAGGAGCGGGTGGAGAAGGAAGGAGAAGGCCGGGTGTATCTCGATTTCCTTCTAAAAATCTACCGGGAGGTGAAGGCCCGGGAGCACACCATGCAGTTCTGGGGCGACATCATCATGAAGCATCCCGAGCTGGTTCCCGAACTGCCCCGCGACGCCATTGCCCTGGAGTGGGGCTATGAAGCCAGCCATCCCTTCGACGAACATGGCGCCATCTTCGCCCGATCCGGCATCCCCTTCTACGTCTGCCCCGGCACATCCAGTTGGCGCACCCTGGCCGGGCGCACCGATAACGCCTTGGGCAATCTGCGCAACGCGGCGGAGAACGGGCTCAAGCATGGCGCTATCGGCTTTCTCAACACCGATTGGGGCGATGAAGGCCACATGCAGCCCCTGCCTGTGAGCTATCTGGGCTATCTGGCGGGCGCAGCCGAATCGTGGAGTCACGAGGCCAGCGCTGATCTGGACATCCCCGCGGCCCTGGACGCGTTCATCTTCCGCGACGAGGCGGGCGTCATGGGCAAGCTGGCCTACGACCTGGGCAACGCCTATCAGCTTCTGGACCCCGACAGCTTCAACAGCAGCCTTTTCTTCAACGCCCTGGTGATGAGTTCGGAGAGGCTGTATAAATCGGGCGTAGGCCCGGGCGAAGGCTTCAGCCGGGAGCAATGCAACCAGGTGCTGGCCGCCATCGGCGAGATCATGAAGCCCCTGTCTCGGGCCAGGATGCAGCGCCCGGACGCGGCGCTCATCCAGCAGGAGTTCAGTTGGGTGGCGGGCATGTTGTGGCACGCGTGCCGCCGCATCGCCTGGCTGAACAGCATTCACGCAGGCCAGGAGGATGTGGCGCTACGCCGCACCCTGTCCGAGGAGATCGACGGTCTCATCGACGCCTACCGCGAGCTGTGGCATAAGCGCAGCCGCCCCGGCGGATTCGAGGACAGCGTGGCCCGGCTGGAGCGCTTGCGCCAGGAATACGCGTAACGCCCGGCGATGAAGTCGCCTACAGGTGCGACGCAACTTACCACTGTTTCAAGGTAACTGCTAAGGTAGTCTGTCTGTTTTCGGTGGCTTGGCTGCTGCGGCGGCAGGCCCCCCCTCGCTCCCCCCCGCAAGCGGGGGGGAAGACCCCTCCGTCTGCAAAAAAACTTTGCAAACCAGCGGCTCCCTCCCCCGAACACGAGCGCAGCGAGTATCGGGGGAGGGGCGGGGAGGGGGCAAAACTCTGCGGCCGGGATAAGAAAGGGAACTGGCTCTTTTGGATTTCAGGGGGTGAGATGCCGGGCGGATTGCATGAATGTTCACAAGTTAAATCGGTCATCGTAGCGTTCGCCACGTCCGCCCGGCGATGAAGTCGCCGGGCTACAAAACAGCGCCGGATAAATCCGGCTAGCCCCGCAGGGGCGCTGTTTCTAGCCGGGGGACTTTATCCCCCGGCGCTGGCGGCGGGCG
>JALWDV010000040.1 GCA_027036755.1 Anaerolineae bacterium | reverse complement strand
GTTCTTAAAACCTATTTATTTAAATTAGCTTATTTTTGAAATGCATAACGCCTGATAACGCCACATATCGACACATAACGACACATAACGCCAAATGACGCCAAATAACGCCACTTAACGCCACATAACGCCATAAACGCCAAAAAAAGCCACATAACGCCACATAACGAAACATAACGCCATACTACGCCACATAACCTCACATAACGTAACATAGCGCCACAGAACGTTACATCACGTCACATAACGCCCTATATCGCCACATAACGCCACATAACGCCACATAACGCCACATAACGTACCATAACGTCCCATAACGCCAGAGACCGTCACATCACGTCACATGACGCCACATAGGGCCACATAAGGCCACATAACGCCACATAACGCCTCATAACGCCACATATCGACAGATAACGACACATAACGCCACATGACGCCAAATAAGGCCACTTAACGCCACATAACGCCAGAAACGCCAAAAAAAGCCACATAAGGCCACATAACGAAAAATAACGCCAGAGAACGTCCCATCACGTCACATAACGCCACGTAACGCCACATAACGGCACATAGCGCCATATATCACCACATAACGCCACATAATGCCACATAACGCCACATAACGCCGCATGACGCCACATTGCGCCAAATAACATCACTTAACGTCACATAACTCTATACAACGTCTCATCACATCACCTAACGCTACATATCGCCAAATAACTACACAAACGCAAAAAAAGCCACATAACGCCACATAACGCCAAATACCGCCACATATCGCCACATAACGCCTGAAAACGCCACATAAGGCCAAATATCCCAAATAACGTCATGTAACGCCACATAACGCTACAAAGCGTCACAAAACGCCACAAAACGCCATATATCGCCACATAGCGCCACATAACGCCACATAACGCCACAAAACGTACCATAACGTCAGATAACGCCAGAGACCGTCACATCACGTCACATGACGCCACATAAGGCCACATAACGCCACAAAACGCCAAAAAACGCCTCGTAACGCCACATAACGACACATAACGCCACATGACGCCACATAACGCCACAAAACTTACCATAACGTCACATAACGCCAGAGACCGTCACATCACGTCACATGACGCCACATAAGGCCACATAGCGCCACAAAACGCCAAAAAAAGCCACATAACGCCACATAATGAAACATAACGCCATACTACGCCACATGACTTCACATAACGTAACATAATGCCAGAGAACGTCCAATCACGTCACATAACGCCACATAACGCCACATAACGCCTCATAACGCCACGTAACGCCACATAACGACACATACCGCCACGTAGCGCCACATAACGCCACATAGCGCTAGAAAACGCCAGAAAACGCCACATAACGCCACATAACGCTACATAACGCCACATAACGCCACATAACGCCACATAAAGCCATATATCGCCACATAAAGCCATATAACGCCACATAACGCCACATAACGCCACAAAACGCCACAAAAGCCACATAACGCCATATAACGCCACATATCGCCACATAACGCCACAAAACGCCACAAAACGCCACAAAACACCATATACCGCCACATAACGTCACATAGCGCCACATACCGGCACATAATGCCACATAACGCCACGTAACGCCACATAACGCCAGAAACGCCATATAACCCCACGTCACGCCACAAAACGCCAAAAGACGGCACATAACGCCAAATAACGCCAGAAAACGCCACTTTCCGATGCATATCGCGAAATGACGCCATGTAACGCCACATAACGCCACATAACGCCATATAACGCTACATAACGC
>JALWDV010000039.1 GCA_027036755.1 Anaerolineae bacterium | reverse complement strand
CACCCCGGCCCTCCCCCGCCAGTCGCTTCGCTCCTTTGCAGGGGAGGGAGCCGCTGGTTTGCAAAGTTTTTTGCAGACGGAGAGGTCTTCCCCCCGCTTGCGGGGGGAGCGAGGGGGGGCCTGCCGCAGCAGAAGCCAAGCCACCGAAAAAAGACAGACTACCTTAGCAGTTACAATTTGTGACGCCATTGTCGTGAATATCCGGGGCGTGGTATAATTGCTTTGAAGATGACAACTCCTTGACGGAGGCGATGCCCTATGCAAAACACATCATTATTCGATCAGGTTCTCGGCCTGGCAAAATTACTTCCCACGAAAGAAAAGATCAAGCTAATCGATCAGCTTGCTCCTGAAATAACGCATAATCTGCCAGACAACGAACAATCGATGCATCGAAAATCCTTGCGCGGCATCTGGAAGGACATTGACATCACAGATGAAGATATCGCAAATGCCCGGCAGGAGATGTGGGGAAAATTTCCCAGGGAAGATTTTTAGTGGAAAGCTTTGTCACCGACACCCACGGATTGATCTGGTACTTAATCGATAGTCCCCGGTTGGGAATGAAAGCAAGCAGTATTTTTGATGCTTGTGACAGGGGAGAATGCATCATCTACATTCCAACTATCTGCCTTGTGGAAATTGTTTACCTGCAGGAAAAGGGAAAAATTCCATTCCACTTTATAAGATTGCTGGATGACGCAATCAAAAACCAAAACACCGGGCTAATTCCTATGCCCCTTACCGTAGAAATTGTGGGAGCGCTCTCAGCAATTCCTCGTGACGATGTCCCGGACATGCCCGATCGGATCATCGCAGCAACCGCTCATTTCCTGGACGCACCACTATTGACCAAAGATAGCCATATCCAACAATCGGGGGTGCGCACGGTTTGGTAGTCACTCGTATCACCGATCCCGCCCGATTCGACGATATTTTGCTGCGCTTTGAACGCCCGCACGTGCTGCAAACCAGCCATTGGGCCGCGCTGAAAGCGCCCGTCTGGTCGGGCCAGCAAGTCGTGTGGGGCGAAGAATCGTCCCCCGAGGCCGCGGCCAGCATCCTCACCCGCAGCCTGGGCCGCCTGCCCGTCAAAATCCAGTACATCCCCAAAGGCCCCATCGTGCGCCCGAACCTCGCGGCCTGGGAGCGCATCCTGCTCGAACTGGAGGCCCGCGCCCGCGACAGCCGGGCCCTGTTCATCAAAATCGACCCGGACGTGGATGCGGACAGCGAGCTGGGACGGGCGCTGATTGGGCTGCTGCAAGAACGGGGCTGGGTCTTCAGCGCCGACCAGATTCAGTTCCGCAACACCGTGCTTTCTGATCTGACAGTGGGGGAGGAGGCGCTGCTGGCCGGGATGAAACAGAAAACCCGCTACAACATCCGCCTGGCCGGGCGGCGGGGCGTGGTGGTGACGCCTAGCGATGATTTCGACGCGTTCTACCATCTCTACGCCGAAACCTCGGCCCGAGACGGCTTTCTCATCCGCCCGCGAGATTACTACCTGCAGGTGATGAACCGCTTGCAAAGCCGCGGCCTGGGCCAATTGCTCCTGGCCCGACACGCCGACGCCCTCGTGGCCGGACTGTTCCTCTTCCGCTTCGGGCCCACGGCCTGGTATTTTTACGGCGCTTCCAGCAATCGGGGACGCCGCAACATGCCCACCTATCTGCTGCAATGGGAGGCCATGCGCTGGGCCATGGCGCAGGGGTGCGCCATTTACGACTGGTGGGGCGCGCCCGACGAACTGAACGAAAGCGATCCCATGTGGGGCGTGTATCGCTTCAAGGAGGGCTTTGGCGGGCGCTTCACCCGCTGGATCGGGGCCTGGGATTACGCACCCAACCGCACCCTCTACCGGGCCTATGCCCAGACCATGCCCAAAGTGCTGGATGTGATGCGGCGGCGACACGGCAAGTCCTGAGACGAACGACGCCCGCCCCAGGCGTCTGCTGCCGGGCCGAAAATCGCCGGTGGGATGAAGAAAGTCGAAACCATCGCCCGAACGTGATACAATAGCCCCATGACCGACCACATCCCGCCCGCACTCTCGCCCGAAGATCCGCCCGAGGCCCGCATTGGCGAGATCATCCGGCGGCTGCGCATCGCCCATCCCGACGCCCACTGCGAGCTCATCCACGAAGATCCCTGGCAACTGCTGGTGGCCACCATCCTCTCCGCCCAGTGCACCGACGAGCGGGTGAACAAGGTGACGCCGGTGCTGTTCGAGCGATTCCCCACGCCCAAAGCCATGGCCGACGCAAATCGGGCGGAAATCGAGGCCATCGTGCGCCCCACGGGCTTTTATCGCAACAAGGCCCGCTTCATCCACGAGGCGGCCCAACGCATCGCCTATGACTACGACGGCGAAATCCCGCCCGACATGCAGCATCTGCTGGCGTTGCCGGGCGTGGCCCGCAAGACCGCCAATGTGGTGCTGGGCGTGGGCTTCAACATCGCCGATGGCGTGGTGGTGGACACTCACGTCAAGCGCATCGCCAAACGCCTGGGCCTGACCGACCATTCGGACCCCAAGAAAGTCGAGCGGGATTTGATGGCGCTGGTTCCTCGCCAGGACTGGATCGACATCTCGCACCTGCTCATCTTCCACGGGCGACGCATCTGCAAGGCCCGCAAACCCGCCTGCGCCCTCTGCCCCCTCAACGACCTCTGCCCCTCGGCGATAAGCTGACAGCCCTCGGTCCGGCCAGAATCGAGGCTGTCGCCATGAGCGGCTGCACGCTGATACGGGATAAGGAACGAAAATCCCTTGCTACGTCATTCCGACGACCGCAGAGAGGAGGAATCTCCTCGCTTGCAGGGGGATTTCTCGGTCGCTGCGCTCCCTCGAAATGACGTAGGAGAGCCAGTTTGTGAAGAAAACATGTCAATCACCCCGTCAGCGAGTGACCGTTAACGTTGAGGTCGTTTCTCGATATAATTGACGTCAGGAAGCCCCTTGAAGTCTGCATCTTGCGTCCATAATTGAGCATCATATAAACGAGCTATCGCCAAAATAATGCTATCCGCCATTGGCAATTTGTGAGCGACCGAAAGGCGAGCGGCTTTCACGGCAATTGTTTCGTCAATCGGAATAACAGTCCCTTGTTGCATGACGGCTATTGCTTGTAAAGCTTCACTTTCGCCCACCTGTTGCAAAACGCGTTTGAAGACTTCATACAGACTCACAGCAGGAACCAGAAGCCCCTCGAAGGATTCTATTGCAGGCGCAAAAAAGTCGGCATTCGTGTCATCACCAAAATACTCCAACCAACCAGAAGAATCCACAACGTTCATAGACGATCTGGCTCCCGCTCGATGGTCGTGTCAATCCCTTTCAGGAAGCCACGCATTTCTCTGATGGAACGAATTGGAATCAACTCAATACGACCATCATATTGAATCACCTGCATCTTCTGGCCTGCCTGAATATCTAGATTTTTCCGAACGCGTCTTGGTATGACAATCTGAAATTTCGGAGAGATAGTCACTGTTTCCATACAACAATCCTCATCGATGAAATTATTACAAAATTTACTGTAATCTTATCCAATATACCAGAAAAAGTCAAACGAACTTTGCCTTTCGCATCTGAAAACAGGAGGTGATCAACGATGATCCCCAAGCAAATGGAAGCCTTTTTGCGTCAGGCCCTGCCCGAGCAAACCTGGCGCAATCGCCTGCGCCGGGAGGGAGACCTGGCGTTCATGGAATTCACCGCCACCGATGTGGATCGGTTGAACCGCCTGGGCATCCGGCCCGACAAGCTGGGCCCGCGGCTGGTGGTGTGCATGTGGGATGAGCGGGATGATCTGGAAGTCGGGGGGTATCTGGTGGTGGACAATCTGGCCATGGGACGACCTTCGATGGGCGGGATCAGAATGCTGCCCGAGCTCAAACCCGCGACCATCTTCAACCTGGCCCGGGGCATGACCCTAAAAAACGCGGCAGCAGACCTGCCCTACGGCGGCGGCAAATCGGGCATCGTCGCGCCCGACCGTCTCATCAGCGACGCGGAGCACCGGGAGATCGTGCGCCGATTCGCCCATCTCATCGGACGCTATCGAGCCATCTATCTGCCCGGGCCCGATGTGGGCACCAACGACGCGGACATGAAAGTCATCGCCATCGAAAACGGCATCGACAGCGCCCTCTCCAAGCCCGTGGACATGGGCGGCAACCGCATCGACGAGCTGGGCGCGGCCGCGGGCGGCGTGGTCATCGCCATCGACGCGCTGCTGGAGCAGATGCCCCGTCTCAAAGTCCTGCCCCAATTCAAAGAAATGACAGTGCCCAGCCGCGAGGCCATGACCATCCTCATCCAGGGCTTCGGCGCAGTAGGCGCGCATGTGGCCAAGCTGCTCATCGATCTGACGCCCGCGCCCAAAATCTCGGGCGTCAGCGACGCTCATGGCTACCTCTTCGATAGCGACGGATTGCCCATCGACGAACTGCTGAAAATCCGGGATGAGCACGGCCTGGTCACCTTCCACTACTTCCTCACCCGGCTGCTGGATCAACGCTCGCCCAATCCACAGACCAAATTCGCCAACGCGCCCAACGATCTGCTGCGGGAGGACGCATTTTGCTTCGTCCCCGCCGCGCCCATCGCCCGTTATCTCGATGTGGATGAGGCCAGCCATCCCGCCATGACCGTGGATCGCATGGGCCGCTGGAGCATGATCGTGGAGGGAGCCAACACCTACTCGCCCGATCCCGCGCGACGGGCCGCGCGGCTGCGTATGGAGCGGGCCGTGTATTGGCAGCAAGGCGTGGTCATCGCCAGCGATTTCCTGGTCAACTCGGGCGGAGTCATCTTCGCCGCGCAGGAGCACATCATCAAAACCCCCGACCATCTGCGCTTTCCGCGCGAGATTTTGGGCGATCAACAGGCGGTGGAACGCTGGCTGGAGCGCCATCAGGAGGAATTGGCCGAGCTCGCGGCCAGGCGACTGGAAGCGGGCATCCGTCAGCGCGAGGAGGTCATTCGACGCAACATGAAAGAGCTGGTGGATTTCCTCATCGCCGATCCCGACATGCTGCCCCTGGAAGCCGCAGAGCAGATCAGCATCACCCGCATCGCCTCGCGCGAGCGCTATCGCCCCATCCGGGACGTGATGGACCCGCTGACAGCCATCGGCCCGGAGATGACCCTGCGCCAGGCCGCGCAGCTTTTGGTGGATGATCCCAACGAAATGCTGGCCGTGGTGCAGAATGGACGCCTACTGGGCGTGGTCACCGACTGGGACATCACCAACGCTATCGCCGGGGGCAAGCCCGATGACCTGCCCGTCTCTCAGGTGATGAGCCGCGAGGTCATTTCCGTCCCGCCCGACGCCATCATCCCCGATGTGCTGCAACTGCTGGAGACCCATGAGATCACAGCAATGCCGGTGGTGGAAAAAGGCGATGTGGTGGGCGTCATCAGCAGCCACATTCTGGCCCGCAAAACCCTGGCCCGCCTGTTGCAAGGATAGGTTTCATCGGAGACGCCCCGCGGCCGGCGACTGCCAAGGTCGTCTTCGAAGGTAATCTGTCTGTTTTCGGTGGCTTGGCTTCTGCTGCGGCAGCCCCCCCTCGCTCCCCCTCGCAAGCGGGGGGAGCCCCCCCTCAGTC
>JALWDV010000038.1 GCA_027036755.1 Anaerolineae bacterium | reverse complement strand
CCCAACCCATCACCCCCACCGCCACGCCGGGCCCGGGCGATAATCTGGTCAACCTCATCGATACATTCGTACTGTACAGCTTCTACTTTCTGCTGGGATTGGGCTTCATCGCGTTCATTGTGCTGGCCATCTTCCTCTACTATCTGCACCGTCGCGCTCAAGAGCTGAGCGGGCAATCGGGGCGGGGCGAACATCAGACGTGAGGGATGAGATGGCGGCGCAGGATCGACGCGAGGCGCAACGGGCGGACGCCCGACCGCCAACCAGCCTCCAACGCTTGCTGATGCTGGGGATTTTGCTGGGGGCCTGGGGATGGCGTCTGGCCGGATTGACCTCGCAATCCCTCTGGCGGGACGAGGTAGATAGTTTGCGTTTCGCCACCCGGGCCCTGCCCCAGGTGCTGGCGGCCTTCACCAGGCCGGGCGAAAACGGGCCGCTTTTCTATCTTCTGCTGCGTCCGTGGCTGGCCGCAGCCGGACACAGCGAGTTCGCCCTGCGTTTTCCCAGCGCTGTGATGGGCGCGCTCGCCATCCCCATCATCTTCCTGTGGGGAAAATCACTGTTCGGGCGAAAGGCGGGCGTTTGGGGCGGGCTTCTGGCCGCGTTGCTGCTGGCGGTCAATCCATACCATGTCTGGTACAGTCAGGAAGCCCGGATGTATGCGCTGATCGTGGTGACGATTTTGCTATCCCTGTGGTTTTTCAAAGGGGGAATGGAAAAGGGCGGCTGGCCGCGGTGGGCGTCGTGGTATTTCTTCACCAGCATCGGGTTTTACATCCACGTTTTGGCGGCGCTGGTCTTGCCCTTGCAAGCCTTCTGGACGCTTGCGCTCCCGAGCTGGCGCAAGCGATGGCTCACCGCGCTGGCGGCCTTCGCCCTGCTGATTTTACCCTATCTTCCCCTTGTCGGCTGGCAGTGGACGTTGCTCACCGACATCCATTTCCGCACCGGCCACGCCTTCGTTCCCCTTTCCCGAATGCTGTACACCTTGCTGGCGGTGCAGATTCAGGGGATTCTGACCGCTTCCAGATGGCTTTTCGCGCTTCCCATCTTCCTGTTGGCCGCGGCCTTCTTGCTGCCCCCTTTCGAAAGGAAAACGCTGACGCTGTTGAGCGGGTGGTGGCTGTTGCCGCCACTGACGTTTTTTCTCATCACCCTCATCACCCCGCTCTTCACCGATCGCTACATGATCTGGACCCTGCCCGCGCTGGCGTTGCTGCTGGCGCTGGGGGCCTTGCAAGTCGCCCGCCAAAACCGGTGGCTGGCGGGCCTGCTGCTTTTGGGATTGATCGGATTCCAGTTGCACCAGGACTGGCGGCAGATGATCACGCCCATCAAGCCCGACTTGCGGGCGACTGCGGCCTATGTCGCGCCCCGCCGGGCATCCGATGAGCTCACCATCTTTCTGATGCCCTACATCCGCTACACCTATCGCTATTACGATCATGGCGATTACCCCTGGGCCGAAGCGCCCTACGCCAATCGCGAGCCCGACGCGTCCCTTATACCCCAGCGTCTCGCGGCCCTCACGTCCGGGTATCGAAGCGTGTGGCTGGTGGAAAGCGAGGCCGATTTCTATGATCGGAACGGCCTCATCCACGCCTGGTTCGACGAACACGCCGATCTGGTGGATGAGGCCCATTTTACGCTGGCGGACGCGTATCGCTACGTCCTGCATTAGAAGCCGTTATGCACTTTGGCCTCGCCAAATCGAGACTTCGCGTCATCCGTCCGTGAAATTCGCCGTAACTACTAAGGTAGGCCTGCTGAGCCAACGTTCAAGACAGCGTTCGTCAGTTTTGCAGCCTTGGCCGCTGGACCTGGCCCCCACCC
>JALWDV010000037.1 GCA_027036755.1 Anaerolineae bacterium | reverse complement strand
CACCCCGCCCATCCCCCCGATACTCGCTGCGCTCGTGTTCGGGGGAGGGAGATGCTCATCTGCTACACAAATTGGCAAAACGATGGGCTCCTCCCCCCGCTTCGGCTGGCGCCTTGCAGGGGGAGGCCGGGAGGGGGCCTGTCTCCGAACCAAAATTTGAAATTGCTGCTCTGGCAGGACGGGATTCGTGGGGCGCTCAAATGCCGAAAATGTGCGTGATGATGGTTGCGCCCGCGCCGCCTACGCTTTGCATCATGGCGATCTCGGGATGGGAGAGCTGGTTGGGCCCGGCGCGCCCCGTGAGTTGCAGCACGATCTCGCAGGTCTGATACAAGGCCGTGCCGCCGATGGGATGCCCGCGGGCCTTGAGGCCGCCCATGGTGGCGATGGGAATGTCGTCATCCAGCCCGATGCGCATTTCCTGGGCCAGACGCCAGCCTTCGCCCTGTTTGGCGTAGCCAACCGCCTCCAGGATGAGGGCGGCCATGATGCTGAAGGCGTCATGCAGTTCGAAGAAATCCACATCGCGGCGATGCACATTGGCATGGCGAAAGGCCTTGAGCGCGGAGAGATGGGAGGCTTCCAAAAAGAGGGGATCGGCCCGATCGAACACCCGGAAGCGATCGGTGGCTACGCCCGCGCCCAGAATCTTGACCGGATTGGGGGAATAGGCCCGGGCTTCTTCGGTTGGCGCCAGCACCACCGCGGCCGCACCGTCACAAATGGGCGAGCTATCGAACAGGCGCAAGGGATATTGGATGACGCGCGAGTTCAGCACCATCTCCCGGGTCACTTCCTTGTCCTTGAACAGGGCGTTGGGATTGTTGCGGGCGTTGCCATGGGCGTTGAGCGCGAAATTCACGAATCCATCTTCGGGAACATCGAATTTCTGCATGTACAGCCGCATGATCTCGGCGTTTTTGCCGATGAGCGTATCGCCGTTGACCACTTCCTGCTCTGCATCCAGCGCCTTGGCCAGCACGGGCGTGGGCACGCCATCACTCATCTTCTCCACGCCCACGGCGATGGCCAGATCCGCCTCGCCGCTGGCCACAGCCAGATAAGCCATGCGCAGCGCCGCCGCGCCGGTGCCCGTGGCCGCGCGCACATCCAGCGCCTCCACGCCCGCCAGGCCCGCCTCATCTGCGATGAGCGCGGCGACATGCTTCTGCCCCTGCAGCTCATCCCCCAGCATGTTGCCTGCAAAAAGCGCGTCCACTCGCTCGACTTCAGCATCCGCCATGGCGAGATGCACCACCTGAGCGGCCATTTGTCTCAGAGTTTGTGGCGTCTGTTTTTGCACCGGGATTTGTCCGATGCCAACGATACTGACGGGTCTCATAGATGCCTCATTGTGTCAGGGAAAAAGGTGGGATGGGAGCAGGCAGGCGTGCAGGCGTGGCGAACGCGCCAGCCTGCGCTCCCGTTCAATGCGTCCAGGCCTCAAACTTCGAACCTCGACCTCAATTATGCCACATCCAGTTGACAAAGCCCGCTTTCATGGCTACGATTGGAGCGCCCAGACGCTCCTCCCGCACACTCGAAGGAACATATCATGCCCAAGACAATCGATCTACTCATCCTGAACGCCCGTCAACTCATCACCTGCGCCAGCGACGGCCCCAAACGGGGCGCGGCCATGACCGATGTCGGTCTCATCGAAGACGGCGCGGTGGCCGTGCAAGATGGCGAGATCATCGCCGTCGGCTCCAGCGCCGAGCTTGCGGCCCGATACGAATCCCGCGCCACCATCGACGCTGCGGGCAGGGTGGTCACGCCCGGCTTTGTGGACCCTCACACTCATGTGGCGTACGCGGGCGACCGGGTGGCTGAATTCGAAATGCGCATCGGGGGCGCAACTTACATGGAGATCATGGCCGCGGGGGGCGGCATCGTCAGCACCATGCGGGCGGTGCGGGAAGCCAGGGTGGAAGAACTGGCTGCGGAGACGCGGCGTCGCCTGGATGAGATGCTGATGCTGGGGACGACCACGATCGAAGCCAAGACTGGCTACGGGCTCAGCATCGAGGCGGAGCTGAAGCTGCTGCGAGCCATCGAACAAGTGCATGACGCCCATCCCATGACTCTGGTTCCCACCTTTCTTGCCGCTCATGCAGTTCCGCCCGAGTTCAAAGGCCGCACCGACGCTTATGTGGACCTGGTGGTGGAGGAGATGATCCCCGCGGCCGCGGCCTGGTATGAGGCCAGCAGCTTCGCCCGCCAGCAGTCGCCCTTTTTCTGCGACGTCTTCTGCGAGGCGGGCGTGTTCGACTTGGCTCAGAGCCGCCGGGTGCTGGAAGCGGGTCTGGCCCGAGGCATGGCCCCCAAACTCCACGCGGATGAGTTCGAAAATCTGGGCGGGGTGACTCTGGCCGTCGAGCTGGGCGCGACGTCGGTCGATCATCTGGATGTAACGCCGCCCGGCGAGATCGCGCGGCTGGCCGCGTCCGACACCCTGGGCGTCGTGCTCCCCGCGGTGAATTTCAACCTGGGCAGTTGTCATTTCGCCGATGCTCGCAAGATCATCGATGCGGGCGCGGCCCTGGCCCTGGCCACCGACATCAACCCCGGCTCAGCGCCCACGCCTTCCATGCCCATGGTTATGGCCATCGCCACCCGCTACCAAAAACTGCTCCCCGCCGAGGTTTTGAACGCCAGCACCATCAACGCGGCCTATGCCGTCGGCCTGGGCGACCGCGTTGGCTCGTTGCAAGCGGGCAAGCGGGCCGATATCCTCATCCACGACATCTCAGACTATCGCCATCTGGCCTATGAATTCGGCAAAAATTTCGTCGAGACGGTGATCAAGGATGGCGAAGTCGTGAGGTTTTGACCATCCCCAAAAACATGAAACGTGTTGCGTCGATATCGAACCATCACGCATCACGTTTCACGCATCACGTTTCACGCATCACGTTTCACGCATCACTTCTTGTATTCTTCCAACATCTGCGGCAGTTCTTCCTGACTCACGAAACGAGCATCGAAGACCGCCTCTTCGGCCTTGGCTACGGCTTCGGGCGCGCCGCCTACGAAAACCAGGGGAATCTCCCAGGTGGCGGGCGCTTTTTTCATAATCATGCCCGTCATGCGTCCGTGGGAGGGCAAATAGCGCAGATCGATGACCACGACATCGGGCAGCCATTCTTTGACGCGACGATAGGCCAGCGAGCCATCCATGGCCTCGAACGCCACTTCCCAGCCCAGCTCGCGCAACTCGTTTGCGTATGCTTCGATCTCACTGTCGTCCCAGTGAACTAAAAACAGTTTCGGCATGATAGATTCCTCTTGTTGCAAGTAATTGTATGACTTCATGCAGTGGGGGTCATTATCGAGAATAATCGATGACAGAAGCCGGAAAACGCACACTTCGGGCCTCTATCCGGTTCTTGAGCCTGTTATGAACTTCTTGTTAAATTCTAACCATCTTCATATCATCCGTCTTTCGATTTGACGAGACTAAAGTCCATAGGGTGTGTCCCAAATGAGTTGGAAAGTTAAAATAATCCTTTTATTAACGGGGCGCTTCGCGCCCGCCGCCAGCGCCGGGGGATGTGGCAAACGCTTCCAACCGAAATGGGGACGCACCCAAGTGCATAACAGCTTCTATGGATTGTAGGCTGTTGCGGGCTCGTTGTCAAAGAAGAACTGGCGACTGCATCCCGCACTGCGGATTTTGCCGGTCATTGCTATGGTCACCTTCTTTTGGACGAACCTGTCATATTCGAGTAAAAAAGACAACAACAAAGGAAACACGCCCGATTCATCCCTGGAAACGCACCATGATGGATATCATCCTCTACAACGCCCGCATCTACACCCAATGGCCCGAGCGTCCCTGGGCCGAAGCCGTCGCCATTCAGAAAGGCCGCGTCGTCGCGGTCGGCGATAATCCTGAAATCCGGGCGCTGGCCACGCCCCGCACGCGCCTTGTCGACGCCCGGGGCCAGCTCGCCCTGCCCGGATTCACAGACTCTCACATCCACCTTTTCGATCTGGCCCGCCGCCGAGGTCAGGTCTCACTTTACGACGCAGCCAGCCTGGAGGATTTGGCGGCCCGAGTGCAGACCCACGCCAGCCAGCTCCCGCCCGACGCCTGGGTGCTGGGATACGGCTGGAACGAGAGCGTCTGGCCCCGGCGCCGGTTCCCCTCCCGCCATGATCTGGACGCGGTCACCGACGGCCGCCCCGCGGTCATCTGGCGCACCGATCTCCACGCAGTCGTCGCCAACACCGAGGCCCTGCGGCGGGCTGGAATCGACGCGGCCACGCCCGATCCCCCCTCGGGCGTCATCGATCGGGACGAGACCGGCCAACCCACTGGCGTGCTGCGGGAACTGGCCATCAACCTGGTGCGTGGGGTCATCCCACCTGTGGACGAGGCCACAGCCGCATCCAACTTGAAGGCTGTCGCCGCTGAACTGCACCGGCTGGGCATCGTGGCCGCGCATGATCAACGCATGAAAGACAATGCCGAAGAAGGCCCCGAGGCCCTACAGTTCTACCAACGTCTGGCCGCCCGCGGCGATCTGCCCCTGCGCATCAGTTGCAATCTCGAGGCCGCCCACCTGGAGGGCATCATCGAGTTGGGGCTGCAAAGCGGCTTCGGGGATGAATGGGTGCGGTTCGGGCATGTCAAACTTTTCGCCGATGGCTCACTGGGCGCTCGCACCGCCTGGATGCTGGAGCCCTACGAAAACGATCCCCGGAACGCGGGCATGTTTCTCACCCCGCCAGCGGAGATGGCCGCGCTCATCCAGAAAGCCCATCGCCACGGCGTCGCAATCTCCATCCACGCCATCGGCGACCGGGCCAACCGCACCGTCCTCGACATCTTCGAAGAGGCCATCGCCAGCGGCAGCGCCGCGCCGCCCCTCATCCCCCACCGCATCGAGCATGTCCAGACCATCCAGCCCCAGGATCAACCCAGGCTGGCGAAACTGGGCGTCACCGCTTCGGTGCAGCCCCTCCACTGCACCGACGACATCCCCAACACTGATCGTCTGTGGGGCGACCGCGGCCGCAACGCGTATCCCTTCCGCAGCTTTCTGAACGCCCGCACCCGGCTGGCCTTTGGCTCTGATGCGCCCGTCGCCAGCCCCAACCCCTGGTGGGGAATCCACGCCGCGGTCACCCGCCAGCGTCGGGACGGCTCCCCCGCGGGCGGGTGGCGTCCCGAACAGCGTCTCACTGTGCCCGAGGCGGTTTGGGCCTACACCCTGGGCCCGGCCGAGGCTATCGGGCAAGCGCATCAACAGGGACGTCTCGCCCCCGGCTACCTGGCTGATCTCATCCTGCTGGACCGGGACATCTTCGTCATTCCCGAGGATGAATTGCCCGCCGCCCAGGTTCTGCTCACCCTGGTGCACGGCAGGATCATGTATCGGGTATAGAGCAGCGATGGGTATGGTTTGCTGGAACTTTTCTTACAATGGTACAATTTGAAATCGGGATTATTTTTCCTGACGCCACAGTAACTGCTAACGTACCCCGGTTAACAAACCACAAAGGGCACAAAGGCACTAAGAACACGAAGAAAAAATGTATAAATTTTGTAACTACTAAGGTCTCATCACCACTTTTTGCCACGAAGACACGAAGGATAACGAAGGCACGAAGTGTTTTCTTTATTTTTCCCTTCGTGCCTTCGAAAAACTTCGAGCC
>JALWDV010000036.1 GCA_027036755.1 Anaerolineae bacterium | reverse complement strand
GAATTCGCCCCTTTACATCTTGTGAGGTTTAAATTTGGAATCGCCGGGCGGTTTCGGGGATGGAGTTGACCGCTCAATCATCGCCCAGCCACACGCCCTCCACCAGCTCTACGTCCATCTCCAGCGCGGCGCTCAGCACATCGAGATTGCGCTCGGCCTCCCACAGCTCGATGGCCGCGTGGCCCGTGGTCAGCGTTTCGATCTGCACCCAGCCATTTTCTGGGTCTGCATGACACCGCAAGTCTCGCACCACTTGTCTGCGCCCGCGCTCCAGATATTCGGCCAGCCGGATGATTCCGCACAAAATAACCAGCGCCCGTTTATCCTTGTCAGTCAGCAGCGGAGCCATCTCCCGGGGTTTGGGAACGCCCTTGTTGCGATGGTAGCGGGCGATGAGCGCGATGATGGCCAGTTCTCGCGGGCTGTAGCCGTAGAGGGTGTAGTTGAGGATGATGTAGTAGGAATGTTGATGATGGTAGGGGTAATTGATGATCGCGCCAATATCGTGCAGGATGCCCGCGGCCCACAACAATTCTCGATAGCCCTCATCCAGCCCGTGCACCGGGCGCAGATCATCGAACATGCGCAGCGCCAGAAAGGCGACATGACGGCTGTGAGGATCGTCGAAGCCGAAGATGCGGGCCAGATTGAGGATGCTGAAATGACGAAGGTCAGGAAAGAGAGGCTGGGGTTGGCGCGAGAGGAAGTGCTCGAAGAAAAGGCCCTCGCGCAGGCCCGGACGACTGATGATGAGAGAATCGAAGCCGCTGCGCTTGAGAAACTGGTCGTAGGCGATGGCTGCTGCCGGGATGATGTCGGCCCGATCTGTGCGCAGGCCGTTTACAGAGCGGCGTTTTTTCAACGAAAGCCGCCACAGCTCATCCGCCATGCCCGCCACATCGGCCGCAGCCAGCCGATAGCCGTGGATGGTGGAGAGGGGATAGCGCTTTCGCACCTGATCGATCTTGCCCAGATTGCGGATGGCGCCGCCGATGGCCACCAGACGATCGCCGGGCCGGGCCTTGAACCAGTCCAGTTGCGTCAGTTGCTCGTCGATGAAGGTTTGCAGTGCAGCCACCTGTTCCGGTTTGATCTTGTCGGGCGAGAGAAAAAGTTCGGTGAGGCGCAAAGCGCCCAGGGGCAGGCTGGCCACCCGGCCCGGCAGCCCCTCCCGCACCTCTACAATCTGGGCGCTGCCGCCGCCCAGATCGATGACGAAGCCATCTTGCAAACAGGTGGCGTTGACCGCGCCCAGAGCCCCGTAATAGCCCTCCTCCTCGCCCGAAAGCAGCCGCAGCGTCCAGCCCGTCTCGGCCCTGATGCGGGCCAGAAAGGAATCGCGATTGACCGCATCGCGCACCGCGCTGGTGGCCACCACAACGACCTTGCTCACGCCCAGGCCATCCCCCAGTTCTTTGAACATGCGCATGGCGTTGACCGCCCGCTGGATGGCCGCGGCTCGCAGCACATTGGTGCGGCCCATGCCCTCGCGCAGCCGCACGACCTCGCGAATCTCATCCTCCAACCGGAAGAATTGATCCCGTTCGTATTCGTAAATCACCATGCGGGTGGTGTTGGAACCCAGATCGATGATGGCGATGCGTTGTGGCATAAGATGGCTGATGAAAAGAGAGGGAAAGCGTGGTGACGGAGGAGCAAGTCAAACTGGTGCGATGCACTTCAACAATTTCAAATTTGGCCTGGCAAAGGCCCCCCTCCCGGCCTCCCCCCGTTTCGGCTGAAGCCTTGCAGGGGGAGGAGCCCGTCGCTTTGCCAATATGTGCAGCAGACGGGCGTCTCCCTCCCCCGAACACGAGCGCAGCGAGTATCGGGGGAGGGTCGGGGT
>JALWDV010000035.1 GCA_027036755.1 Anaerolineae bacterium | reverse complement strand
CTGCTGCACCGCAAAAAATCGAACTCGGGCCCCCCTCAACCCCGCAATTCCCAAAACACGCTTCAGGGCGTATAATCTCTCTATGACCCTCTCCGCTGCGGTGCATCAGGTGGCGGATGTAATCATCTTCCCGCAGCAACCAGCCAGCTCGCCAGCCCCCTCCGCCCGGCGCATTCCGGGCCCAAAGTCGCGTAGCGACAAGATGGGCGCGGACGCCGCCATCCCCTGGGACGGCCTCGACGAGCCGGCGCATCCTCCAGCGCTTCCGGCGCATTTCCCTTTCCAAGAGCGACTTCACTGAAAAAGGACGTTGGGGTGACAGTCACCTTTCTTCAGCGAAACGCTATTTCCAACCACAGACCGCACTGATTTACACAGATTTTTGGGTGCATTTTTATCGTAGTGTTCCGCTCCTCGTTCTTCCTCGCTCATAGGAGGCAAAGCTATGAAAGGCTCTTCCCAGTATGTGTATTCTTTGCTGATCGCGGCGTTGGCGCTTTTGTTGCTGGCTGTCGGCTGCACCGTTACGGTGGGGTCGCCCGGCAACGGGGCGGAGCCAACGCAAGCGCCGGGCGCTGTGGATACAGCGGTGGCGCTGACGGTGCAGGCGAAACTCGGACAAGCGTCAGCCACGCCCGCCGCCACTGCACCGCCCACCGCCACGTCGATTCCCGCAACCAACACGCCTGGTCCGGCGACCGATACGCCAAACCCTCCCACCGACACGCCGGTTCCTCCCACCGACACCCCTATTCCGCCCACAGCAACGCCCATTCCGCCCACAGCCACCCCCATTCCGCCTACGGCCACCCCAATACCGCCTACGGCAACGCCGGTTCCGCCTACCGACACGCCCATTCCGCCCACGCCTACACTGATGGCTGTGATTCCCACCACAGTTGTCATTGTCACCCCCATCCTGCCTCCACTTTCTGTGATTCAAAAAATCACGTTGGAGGCAGTCCGCAATGAAAGCGGCTCGGTGCGCAGCAATGGCGCTGTGCGCAGCGTGACCAACGTAGGAGACATCGAAACCAATGACGGCTCCCAGGCCTTTCTCAGCTTCGACATCTCAGGAATTCCAGCGAACGCCCACATCACCAAAGTCGAGGTCGATTTCAGTCGTTTCGACACCCTGGGAAATCCCTTCTCTGCGCTGGGATGCCTGCGCGGCTATCAACAAAACTATGGTTCTCTCGATGCCGGAGATTATTACACCGGACATGCCTTGGGAGCGATCCTGCGCTGGTGTTCGGCCCAAGAATTGCAGCAAGTCGTCGAAGATGACGACGTAAAGGGAGCGTTGCAAGACGCCCTGGGCGATTCCCGTTTCCAGTTGCGATTGCAGTTCAACCAGACCAAAAGCAATAACGATGGCGTCGCCGACATGGTGCGTCTGGGCTCTCCCCGGCTGATTGTATCCTACACGCAATGAGCCAGCGCGGCTATGTGCGCCGCCGGAACGCCATTTCGGCTGGGCGCATGGCAGTCGAAATTCACCGCGGATGACATGGAACAGTCCAACGGCGGGCGAGCCCGCGCCGAAACCGATGAAAATGCCTCGCGGCCAGGACTGCGCGGGAAGCCGATCCCGTAATACGTGAGGCGTGAGGCGTGAGGTCGTCACGCATCACGCATTACGCATCACGCCGGTTGCACACTCGCCTGGCGTGGGCTTTGCGAACCTTCAGCAACCAGCAATCATTCTATTTTCAAAGCAGGCGGATGGACACACCCAAATCAAAAGAAACCGCGCAAATCCGTCCTATCAGGGTCATCCGCGGCGAATCGAAACGCTATTGGCCGCAGCCAGGAGCGGCGTTTTGCCCGCGCCCGTCGCCGACAGTATAATCATGCCATGACTCTCTCCGCCGCGGTGATCATCGTCAACTGGAATGGCAAAGACTACCTGCGCGTCTGCCTGGATAGCCTGAGAGCGCAGACACACCCCGATTTTCGGGTCATCGTGGTGGACAACGGCTCCACCGACGGCTCGCTGGAAATGCTGGCTGCGGATTTCCCCGAGGTGCAGGTGGAGGCCCTGGGCGAGAACACCGGTTTCGTGGTGGCCAGCAACCGGGGCGCGGCCCTTGCCCCCGACGCGGATGTGCTGGTGATGCTGAACAACGACACCGAGGCCGAGCCGGGCTGGCTGCTGGCCCTGACCGACGCGCTGGAAATCCATCCCGAAGCGGGCGCGGCCGCCAGCAAGATGCTGCTCTTCGACCGTCGCGAGGTGCTGCATTCCGCGGGCGACGTCATGGCTCCCGGCTTCTTCCCGCAAAACCGCGGCGTGTGGGAAAAAGACGAGGGCCAGTACGATGACGACATCTGGGTGTTCGGGCCCTGCGGCGGCGCGGCCGCGTACCGGCAAGAGGCGTGGCGGGCGCTGGGCGGCTTCGACGCCCGTCTGTTCATGTATCTGGAGGATGTGGACCTGGCCTGGCGCATGCAAAAAGCGGGATGGAAGGCCGTCTTCGCGCCTGAGGCCCGGGTCTATCACCATCTCAGCGCCACCGGCGGCGGGGTCATCGCCAGTTACTACGTGGGCCGCAATCTGATCCTGCTGCATCGCTGGCATCTCACCCGGGCCGACTGGCGGGCGCAGGGGCGGGCCATCCTGGGCGGGCACGCCAAAATCGTTTGGGATGCGTTGCGGGCCTGGCGGGGCGACGCGGCCCGGGCCCGACTGCGGGGCGTATTGCATGGGCTGTTGGGGATAACGGGCAAACGGCATTGAAGACTGGAGCAAGGAGGCGTAAGTCCGCCCGGCGATGAAGTCGCCGGGCTACAAAACAGCGCCGGATAAATCCGGCTAGCCCCGAAGGGGCGCTGTTTCTAGCCGGGGGACTTTATCCCTCGGCGTTGGCGGTGGGCGCGAAGCGCCCCGCCAATGAATGGATTACTTTACTTTCCAATTCATTTTGGACACACCCCAATCATTTTACGGTCTTGGCATGTCGCCAGTTAGCGGCTTCAATCTTCAAGTTTGACATGTGATCTGTATAGTCACAAACGGGAACTAGTTTTTAGACGATTGCTCTGCGCCTTACGCCTTGGAGCCTTTGCGTGAGATCTATTTTCAGAACAGTCCACCGGCGGGCGCGTCCGCTCCGATACCGATGAAAATGCCTCGCGGCCAGGACAGCGCGGGCAGCCAGGCCCGTAATGCGTGATTCGTGATGCGTAACGACCTCACGCATTACGAATTACGCATCACGTCCGTTGCAGACTCGCCCGACGTGGGCTTTGCGAACCTTCAGCAACCAGCGATCATTCTATTTTCAAAGCAGTCCGATGACGGGCAAGCCCGCGCCGATACCGATGAAAGACGAGGACACGGATTGACACGGCCTTCGGTCACAGATTTTTTGAATTATCCGTGTTTTTCTGTGTTCATCCGTGTTCTATTTTCAAAGCAGGCAATCTACATTCCCCCGCATTCCGGCGGAGACGATTGATCAGACGCTGACCGCGGAAGCGGACTCGCGCGCCTGCAAGATCGCCCGTTTTTGCGCCACCTCGGTGAGACGGGCCTCCAGCCGCAGCCTCACATCCATCAATGTCTGAAAACGCTCATTCTGCAAGTCCGCCTCCTCCCGAAACGCCTCGAATGCTTGCCGCATCACCTGCTGGCGGGCGTTGGCCGCCCGGGCCAGCTTCCCCTGCCCTTCATCCGCAAACTGCCTGGCGCTGAGATCAGCTTCCGCCGCCAGAGATTCGAATCGACGTTGTTTGTTACGCAAGCGCCGCACCCCCTCTCCCAACGCCTTCGTCATCTCCTCCAACACATCCAGATAATCCTCCATCTGCTGACTGTAATCGTCCAGCGCAAGCAAGCCCTCATCCGGCCCGGAATCCGCCACGAGGGCGTCGAGATTCGACTGGATGAGCGCATTTATGTTATGGATAAGCGATGTCATGGCATAGTCTCCTGTCATCGGAATATCTTCATACAGACTCATGTTACAGTCATTTGACTCAATTTTCCTGACATTCAGATGACAGAGACCTGACGATATTTCGGGTCCATTCGCCCAGCGCGCCGCCCTACCAGCGCCGTCATCCCCGTCCTTGACCGCCGCTCACCCCACCAGCTTGTAGCCCCGCCCGCGCACCGTGATGAGATATTTGGGATTGGAGGGATCAGGCTCGATCTTCTTGCGCAGGCGACTGACCAGCTTCTCGATGGCTGAGTCGTAAACGTCATCCACATACTCCTCGCCCCAGACCGACTCGACGATGGTGTATTTATCGCAGATGGTGTTCAGGCGTCCATACAGCAGCAGCAACAGGCGATACTCCAATCGAGTCAGATTGGGAATGAGGCGACCATCCACCGTCACCTGGCCCGATTCCATGTTCACGCGCACGCCCGTTTGCGGATCGCGCCGGCCGACGACGCGTCGATGCAGAAAATCTTCGAACAAGGCCGCGAAAAAGCGCGGCTCGTCGCCATCGGCCAACAAGACGCCCTTGCGCAAAAGCTCATCCACGGCCTCGGATTGAGGCGTGCGCTCGGGATTGAAAAAGCTCTCCAGAGCGGCTTGCTCCATGTCCGTCAGATCTCGCCATATCTTCTGGCACTCAGCCATCACGCCCGGATCCCGGCGCAGGATGTCCCGCACCTCCCGGTGGATGAGCTGATCCTCGCTGGCTGTGCGCCGCAACTCGCCGGTAATCTGCGCCAGCCTGCGACACGCCAAATCCAACAATGCCGGATGTCCGCCCGCCTGGGCCAGCAAGAAAGCGATATCCGATTCGTCGAAACGGGCGCCCGTCTCTCCTGCACAGGCGACAATACTCCGTCGCGCGTCCGCCTCATCCAGGGGCGTAACATAACGCACATTGGCTCCAAACATCTCGATAAAATCGTCCACATCCTCCCCCATGCGCAGATGGATGAGACGACGATGAGTGGCGATGATGTAACTGAGCCTGTCGCCGTAGCGATCTTTCAGCGCCTGCAAATTCAAAAACACCCGTCCATCCAGCGCCCGAAAAGCGCTGTCGAACTCATCGAATACGATGACCGCCTGAGAAGACTGGCTTTCAACCAGGGTGGTGATAGCCTGATTGAAGCTGAGGGGAATGTGCAGCTTGCTTGGAGGCGCAATCAATTGATCATACGCCCGCTGGATGCTGGCCCGCAACGCCGCTTCGCTCTCCTGCAGATTCTGCAACAGCACCCGCAGAATCAGCTCGTAAAAAGCCTGCTCGCTCTCCTCCAACATGCGATTGCAATCCACATGAAAGATGTGAATGTCGCCCACCAGGTCGGGGCGGACAACGCGTTGCACCTGGGGCGAGCGGAAATCTCGCAACAGTGCGGATTTGCCCACATTGTTGACGCCCACCAGACTCACGCAGCGAGATTTGACCGCGCGATCATACAGCCAGGTCAGCAAATCGATGCGGGTGAGGGGTGAAGAAGCGGATTGAGCCATGATCGTTCATCGAAAAAAATGTAACTACTTCGACAATGTCAAATTCCCTCCAAATACATCCAGCAACTTCAAATTTTGTCTGGTGACAAGCTCCCCTCCCGGCCTCCCCCCGCTTCGGCTGACGCCTTGCAGGGGGAGGAGCCGCTGGTTTGCTAATCTGTTTGGCAGATGGACGTCTCCCTCCCCCGAACACGAGCGCAGCGAGTATCGGGGGAGGGA
>JALWDV010000034.1 GCA_027036755.1 Anaerolineae bacterium | reverse complement strand
GGGTGGGGGCCAAGTCCAGCGGCCAAGGCTGCAAAACTGACGAACGCTGTCTTGAACGTTGTCTCAGCAGGCCTACCTTAGTAGTTACACTAATTCATCAACATCCTACTTCCCACCTGTCTGGAGGAATGCAATGGAGCTTTCGGAACTCATCCGATACGCCCGGGGCGACAAGCCCGCGCATCTGTTGTTGAAAAACGCCAAAGTCATCAACGTGCACAGCGGCGAGATCATCGAAACCAACGTGGCCATCGCGCGATCGCGCATCGTAGGGCTGGGAGAAGGCTACGAAGCGGAGGAGGTCATCGATCTGGAAGGGGCTTATCTGGCTCCTGGCCTCATCGACGCGCATGTGCACATCGAAAGCTCCATGGCCCCGCCTTCGGAGTTCGCCCGCACGGTGGTGCCACACGGCGTCACCACCGTCATCACCGATCCCCACGAGATCGCCAATGTGCTGGGCCTGGACGGCATTCGCTTCATGTTCGAAAACGCCAAGCATGGCCCGCTGAGCATGTATGTGATGGCTTCATCCTGCGTGCCCGCCACGACCATGGAAACCAACGGGGCCACGCTGCACTGGTACGATCTGGTTTCCCTCAAATCGGACCCGTGGGTGCTGGGCCTGGCCGAGGTGATGAACTTCCCGGGCGTCATCTATGGCGATGACGAGGTGCTGGACAAACTGCGCATTTTCCGGGATGAGGTCATCGATGGCCATGCGCCCGGCGTCAGCGGCAAGAGCCTGCAAGCCTACGCGGCCACGGGCATCAGCTCGGATCACGAGGCGACCACCGTGGAGGAGGCCCGGGAGAAGCTGCGCGCGGGCATGATGATCTTCATTCGAGAAGCCACCAACGCCCACAATCTCAAAGACCTGCTGCCCCTGGTCGATGATTACAACCACCATCGCATCTGTTTCTGCACCGATGATCGTCAGCCCGCAGACTTGCTGGGCCAGGGCTCCATCGATTACATGGTGCGCACCGCCATCGCCGAGGGCGTGGACCCCATCATCGCCCTCCGCATGGCCACCTGGAATCCGGCGCAGCATTTCAGGCTGCATGATCGCGGGGCCATCACCCCGGGCCGCCGGGCCGATATGATCGTCTTCGACGATTTGCAAGCGCCGCGGCCGCGGCTGGTGTTCCGCGGGGGCAAGCTGGTGGCCAAAGATGGCGTGATGACCGTGCCGCCTCGCTCCATTCCCCAGCGGGCCCTGCGTCACACCATGAATGTGGCCTGGGACAAGGTGAACTTCGACATCCCGGCCGAAGGCCGCGTCGCCCGCATCATCGGTCATATCCCCGACCAGTTGGTCACCGAACATTTGCAGATGGAAGTGCCTATCATCGACGGCCTGGCCCAGGCCGATCCCGCCCGCGACATCCTCAAGATGGCGGTCATCGAGCGGCACATGCACTCGGGCAACGTGGGCAAGGGTTTCATCCACGGCATCGGTCTCAAACGGGGAGCCCTGGCCTCTTCTGTGGCGCACGATCATCACAACATCGTGGTGGTGGGCGCGGATGACGTTTCGATGATGGCCGCGGCCCGCCGCGTGGCGGCCATGGGCGGCGGTCTGGTGGCCGCAGATGGCGAGCAGGTGCTGGCCGAGGTTCCCCTGCCTCTGGCGGGCCTGATGAGCAAGGAGCCGATGGAGGTCATCCGGGATCAGGTGGATGCGGCCATCGCCGCGGCCCATCATCTGGGCTCGCCCCTGCACGATCCCTTCATGGGCATGAGCTTCATGGCCCTGGAGGTCATCCCCAGCCTCAAGCTCACCGACCTGGGCCTGGTGGATGTGGACAAATTCGAGTTCACATCCCTGTGGGTGAAATAGATCGT
>JALWDV010000033.1 GCA_027036755.1 Anaerolineae bacterium | reverse complement strand
GTTCGGAGGAGGGAGATGACCATCTGCCCGACAGATTTGCAATCCAGCGGGCTCCTCCCCCTGCAAGGCGTCAGCCGAAGCGGGGGGAGGCCGGGAGGGGGGCTTGTCACCAGACAAAATTTGAAGTTGCTGGATGTATTTTGAGGGAATTTGACATTGTCCAACTACTAACGTAGCAAGGCCAAAAACCACGAAGACACGACGACACGAAGGCGCGAAGGGTGAGAAATAAGGATTTTCTTCGTGTCTTCGTCCCTTCGAGCCTTCGTGGACAGACGATCTCGAGGCCAAATCAGGCTACCTGAGCAGTTACCTACAACTTCGACAAAATCACCGGACCTTTGGGCGTGATGGCCAGAGTGTGCTCGAACTGGGCAGAGAGGGAGCGGTCGCGGGTGATGACCGTCCAGCCGTCATCCAGCAGAACCCAATCGGGACGGCCCAGATTGATCATCGGTTCGATGGTGAAGACCATGCCCGGGCGCAGCTTGGGCCCGCGCGTGGGCATGCGCACGTGCGACACCGAAGGCGGCTCGTGCAACTCGCGCCCGATGCCATGCCCGCCCCATTCGCGCACCACGCTCATGCCCCGGGCTTCGACGAAATCCTGAATGGCCGCGCCGATGTCGTGCAGATAAGCGCCCGGCTGCGCAGCCTCGATGCCGATGTACAGCGCCTGCTCGGTCACCTCCAGCAGGCGTTGGGCATCCTCCGAGATCTCCCCCACCGGATAGGTGACGCAGGCGTCGCCGCACCAGCCCCGCAGCCGCAGACCGATATCCACGCCAATGATGTCGCCCTCGTTCAGGATGCGATCATCGGGAATGCCGTGGCATATCTCCTCGTTGACCGAGGCGCAGATGGTGCCCGGGAAGGGCGGCGTGCTGCGGCTGCCGCCGGTATAGCCTTTGTAGAGCACCCTGGCCCCATGCTTGACGATGAACTCCTCCGCAATGCGATCCAGGTCGCTGAGCTTCGCGCCCGGCTGCACATGCTCCCGCAGCATCTCGAAGGTTTCGGCCACGAGGCGATTCGCGTCCCGCAATCTCTGGATATCTTTTTTCGATTTGAGTTGGGTGTTTCGGAACATGATTTACTCTCAAAGATGACTCCACTGCAAAAAGGTCATTCACCACGGAGACACGGAGGACACGGAGAAAATAGTGGTCGTTCACAGAGAAATTTCTCTCCAAATCTCACCTTTTTCTCCCTCCGTGCGCTCTGTGCCTCCGTGTTGAAGGTTTTTTCAGTACAGCCAAAGATGGGAAAGCGAATGGCCTTCGCAGACGACGCGGGCGAAAGCTCGCCGATGCTGATGAAAACGCCTCGCGACCAGCGTGGGGCGGAAAGCCAAACACGTGATGCGTGATACGTGATGCGTAATGCGTAACGCGTGATGCGTGACGACCTTACGGATTACGCGTCATTCCGGCGACCGCAGGAAGGAGGAATCTATCTCCCAGGTGCGACGCACTTGGGCCTGCCGTAAGTGCATCGCACCTTTCGGTCGCTGCGCTCCCTCGAAATGACGTGAAGTTTCACGCAAAGACGCAACAGCCGCCAGGAATTCTTTGCTTCTTTTTCCCTTTGCGCCTTGGCGTCTTTGCGTGAGATCTATTTACGGAACAATATGCGGTAATCGCCCTCGCGGCGGGTGATGCGCTCACGGTCGAGATGTTCGAGAAAGGCGAGGATGTATTTGCGGCTGGCTCCAAAAAGATCGCGGCATTGGGCCACGGTGATCTGGCCGTTTTCCCGCAGAAACGCGACGGTGCGGGAGACCATGTCATCGTATGTCTCCCGTGCGAAGAGGATATCCGGACCCAGTTTGATGAGATCGCCGCGTTGCAGCAGCGCGGTCAGGGTCTCCTCATCCACCAGCTCCAGCGCCTGCCGCACCGAGGGCGGGGTGTAGGGCTGCGCCCGGAATCGGGCCAGCAACGCATCCACCGCCTTTTGCTGGCGGGCGTCGAACCCGGGCGTAAACCCGGCCAGGGCCAAATAGCCGCCATCTTCGCGAATAAGTCCCTGGCTCAGCGCCCGCTCGACGATGGCGCTGAAGGTGCGGGCGCTCCAGCCGTCCCGGGGCTGCAGACGGCTCTTCAGCTCCTCTCGGGGCGCGCCCGGCCAGGAGGGATGCTCATCGTGGTAGGCCCGCAGGATGCGAGTCATGCGGCTGCTGATGCGCTCCCACGCGGCGTCGGTCATCAGATCGGCCTCGGGCGCATCCTGGGCCAGGGGCCACGCCTGGCCCGAAGCTCGCAGCTCCTTCAGCGCGGCCTGCACCTGCTGGGGCGAAAGCTGCAACGCCCGGCCGATGTCGGCGGGGGCGACGGGCCCCTGCTCTGAGATGATCAACGCGGTCAGCTCCACCGGATCGTTGCGCAGGAGTGCATCGAAGCGCCGGAAAAGCTCGGGCCGACGCCGTTTGTGTCGACGCCGCGGCGCGGGATCGATGATGACGCCGCCGCCCAGGGTGGCGCTGGGCGAGGGCCGGCGGATGATGAAACGATCGCCGCGGCTCACCGCCACCGGGTCTCGCAATTCGATCTGCGCCCAGGCCTCCTCGCCGGGCAGCAGTTCATCCCCCTCCAGCAGCCGCAGCTTGCCCACAGTCTCGGCCGAGCCGCTATGAAAGGTGATTTCCATGTTGTGCCGCAGGATGGCGGGCGCATCATCCCAGGCTCGCAGGCGCACATCCACCCGTTTGGCGCTTTTGACCCGGCCCGGCGTGGTGAGCACCTGGCCGCGATGAAGCTGGCTGGAATGCAGACCGCTGAGATTCACCGCCACCCGGGAGCCGGGCAGGGCCTGCTCGATGCTCTGCTTGTGGGATTGCATGCCGCGGATGCGGGCCTTGAGCTCGCCCGGCTCGATGACCACCTCATCCCCCACCCGCAGCACGCCCTCTTTCAGCGTGCCGGTGACCACGGCGCCGAACCCCGTCATGCTAAAGGCCCGATCGATGAACAGCCGCGGCGGGCCGGACGCGGGATGCGGCGGAGCCTGGGCCAGCACATCGGCCAGAGCTTGCAGCAACGCGTCCAGTCCCTGGCCTGTATAGGCGGAGACGGGCACGATGGGTGCGCGGGCCAGCGTGGTTCCGGACAGCTCCTCCCGCACCTCCTCCTGCACCAGCTCCAGCCAGCCCTCCTCATCGATCATGTCGATTTTGGTCAGGGCCACCACCCCGCGGGGGATGTTCAACAAATCCAGCACCGCCAGATGCTCGTGAGTCTGGGGCATGACGCCTTCATCCGCGGCCACCACCAGCAGGGCCGCATCCACCGCGCCGATGCCCGCCACCATATTCTTGATGAAGTCGATGTGACCCGGCACATCCACGATGCCCACGGGCTCGCCATCGGGCAACGTAAGCCAGGCAAAGCCCAGGTCGATGGTCATGCCCCGCTGCTTTTCCTCCTGCAGCCGATCGGGATCAATGCCCGTCAGGGCCTGAATGAGGGTGGATTTCCCGTGGTCGACATGGCCGGCCGTGGCGATGACTTTCATGGGAGATCAGGCGGGTTGCTCCACTTCTTTGTGCTTTTTATAGATGCGCTCTCGTTGTTCCGCTATCGACTGAATTTGCGAAAGCCATTTCTGCGAGGCTGTCAGATTCGCCCGGCTTTGTTCATCCAAGACGGCCCACATCATCTGCAAGAGCTCATCAAAGAGATCGAGTTTGTTCTGGATGATCGGGAATCGATCGTTGATGGCGGCGTTCATCTGAGCCTGCTGATCCCAGCGATATTGCCAATCCAGAAGCTGCTTCTTCCATCGCTTCTCGTTATCGGCCTGGAAGCTCTCCATATCCTTCTGCATGCGCGCTTCAGCCAGACGCTGCAACGCAGCCACCTGCTCCTGCTCGCGCTGCATCCCCTCGCGGAATTTGTCCAGTTCAGAAAGAACGCGCCGGATTTCGTCTTTGAGCGCCATCATCTCGTTGAACCGTTTGCGCTGATCCTCGATCAACGCAAACTGCGTCTCCAGCGTATCCTGCCATTCCGCCATCTGCCGCTGCCGGTCGGCGTCAGCCAGTTTCAGCGATTCGATGAATTGCGCCTGCGTGCGCTTTACATCTTCGATGGTCTCAGAAAGAGGAGCAACCAAGCCCTCGATCTTTTGCAGCTTGTATTCAAGAAGCTGCAATTTATTCACGGCTGCTTCAAGGCGTTTGAACAGCTCGATATTTTCCTGTTGCAGTTGGGCGATGCGGCGGTTGTCATGGTTGCGTTGCTCCACCAGATAAGGAAGATTGCGCGTGCGTTCGTCGATATCCTTGTTGAGGTTGGTGAAGTCGTGACGCAAAGCAATGGTCAGCTCGCTCAACCGTTGCACTTCGGCCTTGCGGACTTTCTGCTCCTCCTCCAACAGGCGGATGCGCCCCAGCTCTTTGCGCAGCTCTGCAATGGCTCGAGAATTCGCCTGACGATCCGTCATTCTGGATTGTTCCAGTTCGCGACGCGTTTTCGCTATTTCCTCCGTCTGGGCGTTGACCATGATCGTCAACTCATTGCGCATGTTCTGGAGCGCTTCGTCGATCTGCTCAAAACGCCCGAGCTGCATTTTTGCGGAGGAAAGTTGCGACTCAAGAGTTTTGATGCGCCGGGCCTGTTCCTGCAGAGTATTGGTCTGCGCTTCGACGCGCTGTTGGAGTTTGGTGAGCTCCTCTCGATCTCGACGATGCTGCTCGTCAAGCCAGGTCACCATTTGGGCCAGTTGTGTGTTGTCCATAATCGTTTGTTTTCGGCGAAAATAAGGATGCTTGATGCTGGTGGAGGGCAGTGCGCCAGGACGATGGATTTAGATTTCGGGAATTTCCATCACAACGCCCGACAGCCTGCATGGCATTATAGCATAATTCATCACGAGAGGCGCGAATAAGAAAACCGTTTCGGTCTCATCCCGGCCCGATCATCCTGCACGCCCCAAAGCGGGCGCCCCATTCAAATCCGCAGGAACGCATCCGCCCGAACGACTTACGCGACCAAAGAGCACTTTTTGGCCCCAAAAGATTGCTTTAGACTGTGAGGCTACCTTATACTTGCATTATCAGTTTTGTATGCTCTCATCCTGTTTGAAAATCATCTGCCATGCACGTCATTGATGAACATTGACAAAATAATCCGGTTATAGGCCCGGGGCGCTTCGCGCCCGCCGCCAGCACCGGGGGATGAAGTCCCCCGGCTAGAAACAGCGCCCCTGCGGGGCTAGCCGGATTTATCCGGCGCTGTTTTGTAGCCCGGCGACTTCATCGCCGGGCGGACGTGGCCAACGACACTATGACCGATTTCAGTAGATCACGACTTCATCCGCAAGCACACGCCGAATAAATTCAGGTCTCAGGGCGTTCCGCCGCATGTCCCTCTTCAGGGACATTTTCGGCGCGAAAGGCGTCTGTCTGCGCAGGCTGACAGGCGGCCCATCTAATCACCCTTCCTTATCTCCTCCCCCGCCCGTCTCGAAGCGGGGGAGGAACAAAAGGTGGGGGCCGCGCTTGGCCCTGATTTCAAATCGGTAGGCCAGGGAAAGTCGTGAAGTATTGAATTTAAGTTGTGAACATTCATGGCTCCACTACAAAAAGGTCATTTCAACACGGAGACACGGAGGACACGGAGAAAATAGTGGTAGTTCACAGAGGAATTCCTCTCCAAGTCTCACCTTTTTCTTCCTCCGTGCGCTCTGCGCCTCCGTGTTGAAGGTTTTTTC
>JALWDV010000032.1 GCA_027036755.1 Anaerolineae bacterium | reverse complement strand
GCCCCTGGAAGTGCGTCTTCTGCAACGAAAGCTCCTACATTCCGTTGATGGGGCGTCGCCCGGTGGATATGGTAATTGACGAATTGAACTATCTTGACCGAAAATACGGGGTCGGCTCAGTGGTCATCCACGATTCCATGTTCTTCCAGAACCCGAGCTGGCTGGAAGAATGGCTGGAGAAGTATCCGCGCAAGACAAAACGCTGGACTTATTGGGCCGCGGCCCGGGCCGACACCGTGGTGCAATGGCCCGAGCTCTTCATCGAGCTGGTCAAAGAGACCAACTGGCGCACCATCTCCATCGGTTTCGAATCGGGCAGCGATCGCGTCCTCAAAATTCTGAACAAAGAAGTCACCGAGGAGGAGAACTTTTTCGTCATCGATCTGGTTAATCGCCTGGGCGACGAGCTGGAAGCCAAAGGCGAACAGCCGCCCGTGTTCTGGTCCAACATCATGCTGGGCATCCCCGGCGAGAGCCGCGAGGACGCATTCAAGACCATGCGCATGCTCAAGACCATGAAGCGGGTCATGCCCTCCATCTCCTTCTATGCGCCCTATCCGGGCTCGGCTCTGGGCTATCAGCTCATCGCCGAGGGCAAGAGCCTGATGTCCAAGGACAATTACCATCGCTATCCGGGCGATGAGAAGGTCAAGGGCATCGATTACGACTTCTACCGCGACCTCATCGCCGGCAAATATGATGACGAGGTCAACAAGGGCCTGGACACCGTCATGCACGGCGCAGAGCTTTACAGCGGCGCACTGGTCAAGGCGTAAACTGATTGTAACAACACAGGCCGCTGTGAGAAAACGCCCGCCGAAGCAACGGCGGCCATTTATGCCGTCTCACGTCATGCGTCAAACGTCATGCGGCATGTCTTGACGTTTGACGCTTGACGTTTGACAGTCCGGCATGTCGCCTGTTGGCGTTGCCAACCTTCAAGGTTTGACATGTGAACTGTATGGCCCCAACTGATTACTGAACACTGAATACTGAACACTGGAAATGAGCAGCTTCGATCATCCCACCAACATGTATCTCTTCAAGATGAAGAATGGCAAGAACAAACTGGCCTATGGCGAATCGCCCGAGGACGCCCTGGAAATCCTGGGCATGCGCCTGACCGAAGAGGAGATGGCGCAAATCATCCCCGACGACTACATCAAGTTCCATCCACGCCAGCTTCAGCAATACATCGATAATTTGGGATAGTTTTCCGTTCGAGGTTCGAATGTAGCGACGCAAAAATCGTAACCGCCAACGTACACGTCTTTAAGTCTCAAAAAGTAACTGCTAACGTACTCGACTTCAAGCCTCAAAAAGCCACGAAGGCTCGAAGTTTTTTGAAGACGCGAAGGAAAAATAAAGAAAAACACTTCGCTCCTTCGCCTTTCTTCGTGTCTTCGTGTAACTACTAAGGTTGTCACCCGAAAACCACTAAGAACACTAAGACACAAAGGCACAAAGGGAAATTTATACATTTTTTCTTCGTGTTCTTAGTGCCTTTGTGCCCTTTGTGGTTAGTTAACCGGGGTACGTTAGTAGTTACGATGAGACCTTGGTGGTTACCAAAAATTCCATAATTCCTCAATCTCCTCCCCGCCCCCGCCCAACATCATTCATGTCATTACATAAAATCTATCTCATCCAGCCGGGGCGAGACGGTCGGGTGATGGGCAAGGCCACCATGGCCCCCTACACCCTCATGCGTCTGGCCTCCCTGGTTCCCGATGAGATTCCCGTCGAAATCATCGATGAAGACCTGCGCCCGGTTCCCTTCGCGGAGATCGGGCCGAATGATCTGGTGGGCATCACCGCCAAGACATTGCAGATCGACCGCGCCCGCTGGCTGACGGAACGCCTGCACGCCCGCGGGGCCACCGTGGTCATCGGCGGCACGCACGCCACCCTGGCCCCCGATGATGTGCTGGGCTGGGCCGATAGCATCGCCGTAGGCGAAGCCTACCGCACCTGGCCGCAGATGATCGAGGATTTCGACCGGGGCCAGCTCAAACCAAGTTATGTGGATGAAGAATGGGCCAATCTCGATGATCTCAAGCCCATCACCGACCGGGTGTTGCAGCAGGTGGATGAAAATCGCAACTACTGGACGCCCTACATGGAGATCACCCGGGGCTGCCCCCGCAACTGCACCTTCTGCACGGCCATCCGCGTTTCGGGCCGGGTGATGCGCCTACGCCCGGTGGATGCGGTGGTGGAGGAGATCGAGCGTCGCAAGCTCAAGCGCTTCTTCCTCACCGATGACAACTTCGGCCTCAACTTCCGCCTGAACCCCGACTACATGGAGGAGCTGTTCAAGGCCCTGCGCAAACTGCCTCTGCACGGCTGGACCGCTCAGGCCGAACAGCTCACTGCGGATCATCCCGACCTGCTGAAACTGGCCCGGGAGGCCCATCTCGACAAGCTCTTCATCGGCTTCGAGAGCGCCAATCCCAACAATCGCAAAGAGCTGGGCGGCAAGGCCAAGGGCAACCTCGAACGCTATCAGCAGGTCATCGGTCGCATCCACGACGCGGGTGTGGGCGTGGTGGGGCTCTTCGTCTTCGGCTTCGATGGCGACACGCCCGAGATTTTCCAGAGCACCTATGATTTCATCCGCGAAAGCGGCCTGGATGGCGTCAGCATCACCATCCTCACGCCCTATGTGGGCACGCCCCAGCGGGCCCAGTGGGTGAAGGAAAACCGCCTCATCCCCGGCATCCCCTGGTCGTTGTACGACACCAACCACGTTACTTACTATCCCAAACAGATGACGCCCGAGGAGCTGGCCAAAGGCTACGACTGGCTGGCCCGCAAGCTCTATGGCTGGCGCGGCATCGCCTGGCGGGGCGCTCGCAACCTGCTGCGCGCGCCCGTGCGCGACTGGCCCCGCAAAGCTGTGGGCAGCTTCAGCACCGATGTCGGCTACCGGCTGGAATGCTCTCACCGCGATTGGGTTCCGGGCGAAAACGGCATCGGAAAAATCGTCAAAGGCGCATCGAAGCAGGGGTATTTTCCGCTCATCCAACCGGCGTGAGAAGAGAACAGATATTGGGTAGGGTATTTGATATTGGATATTAGGCGCTGACAGTCCGACGCAACACCCAACACCCAATATCCAATATCGACTCCACTGCAAAAAGGTCATTTCACCACAGAGACACGGAGGACACGGAGGAAATAGTGGTAGTTCACAGAGAAATTCCTCTCCAAATCTCACCTTTTTCTTCCTCCGTGCGCTCTGTGCCTCCGTGTTGAAGGTTTTTTCAGTGCAGCCAATATCCAATATCCAATATCCAGTATCCAATAGTAACTGCTAACGTACTTGACTTTAAGTCGCCAAAAGCCACGAAGGCTCGAAGTTTTTCGAAGACACGAAGGAAAAATAAAGAAAAATACTTCGTGCCTTCGCCTTTCTTCGTGTCTTCGTGGCAAAAAGTGGTGGCTACACCTTAGTAGTTACATCCAATATCCAGTATCTCCCCCAACCAACAACAGGTTTCTAATCACCTATGCGCGTTATTCTCGCAAGTCCCGAATCCAAAGTCTGGTCTTCTCGCAAGCACATCCCCCTGGGATTGGGCTATCTGGCCGCTGTGCTGCGCGAGGCGGGCCACGACGTCATGATATACGACGCCTCCATCGAGGATTATCCTCTGGAGTATTATCTCGATGAGGCTATCGAGGCGGGCAAGCCCTACAAAGTGCTGGGCGTCACCGCTGCCACGCCCCTCATCGAAGACGCCTGGGAGATGGCCAAGATCGGCAAGCAGTACGATATGGTCACCATCCTGGGCGGGCCGCATCTCACCATCATGCCCGCCGAAAGCCTCAGCCCCGAGCATCCCGAGGTGGATTACACCTTCAAGGGCGAGGCCGAAGAGGGCATCGTGGCCTTTGTGGATGCCCTTGAACAGGGCAAACGCCCGGAGGATCTGGATATTCCGGGCCTGAACTATCGCGTAGGCGATGAGATCTACATCTCGCCGGTCTCGCCCATGATCGAAGACCTGGACGCGTTGCCCTTCCCCGCCCACGACCTGTTCAAGATCGACAAATACACCAATCTCCAGCCCCTGACCGACGGCCTGGACCCCCACGCCCGCTCCTTCACCATCCTCACCAGCCGCGGCTGCCCCTATCAGTGCAGCTTCTGCTCCAAGCCGGTCACGGGCAACACCTGGCGCGGGCGCAGCGTGGAGAACGTCATCGCAGAATGGCGCTGGGTGGTGCAAGACCTGCACGCCACCGAAATCGGCGTCACCGACGACATCTGGAATTTGAAGCTGCCCCGGGCCAAAAACCTGTGCCGGGAGCTGGTGCGGCAAGACTTGAACACCGTGCCCTGGGTCACCGTCCACGGCATGAAGGTGAACCACACCGACCCCGAGCTTTTCCACCTGATGAAGGCTGCGGGCTGCAAGCGCGTCGGCTTCGGCGTGGAAAATGGCGATCCCTGGATGCTGAAAAACGTCATCCGCAAGGGCCAAACCCTGGATCAGGTGCGCAATGCGTTCAAATGGGCCAAGGCCGCGGGATTGCAGACCATGGGCTTTTTCATCTTCGGCATGCCTCGCGAGACCGAGGAGAGCATGGAGAAGACCATCCAGTTGGCATTGGAGCTGGACCCCGATCTGGCCAATTTCATGCTGGCCGCGCCCTTCCCCGGCACCGCCATGTGGGATTTGATCGAATCGGAAGGCCACGTGTTCGCCAACACCTGGCGCGATCTGGCCATCCACGACGAAAAGCCCCGTTTCACCATCTACGACGGGCAATACGATCCCGACCTGGTCATCCGCAAATGGCGGGAAGCCTATCGCCGGTTCTATCTCTATCGCCCCAAGCGCGTGTGGGAAAAAGTCTCCAACAAGCGATTCTGGATGGAGCTGCCCACCACGCTGGCAACCGCGAAGCGGTTCTTCATCGGAGATAAAGCGCAGAAGCCCGCCCCGACCGACATCCCCAAAACGCCCCAACCTGCGTCGTAGGGTAACTGCGAAGGTCGCATTCGCTTGACTTAACCTGACAGGTTCCTTAGGCAGCGACACAGAACCTTGTACGCTTCGTTGCTGACTGAAAACCGCACGTCCTGCCGCCAAGGTTACGAGAACCTGTCAGGTTTGAGTAAAAAGGACGACCGACTGGCGCACGTTAGCTACCACCACTGAAAGCTGAACACTCGCACACTTACCCACTCCAACCGTGTCCCTCATCACCCTCGCCTCCAAAATCCCCATCTACTGGTCATTCCGGCGCTTCGGCTGGCCCGTGGTGCACCCCTTTTCGGTGGTGGTGTCGGTCAGCTATCGCTGCAACAGCCGCTGCCGCACCTGCGATGTGTGGCGCAAGCCCAACGACGACATGACCCTGGAGGAGTGGGACAAGGTGTTCACCAGTCTGGGGAAATCGGTGGAGTATCTCACCTTCACCGGTGGCGAGCCCTTTCTGCGCAAGGATTTGGATGAGCTGGTCATCGCCGGGTATGAGCGCACGCGGCCGACCTACATCACCATCCCCACCAACGGCCTGCTGACCAAGCGCATCATCGAAGCCACAGATCGCATGTGCACCGAGTGCGCGGGGACGGACATCGGCATCAATCTCTCGCTGGATGGCGTGGGCGCGGAGCACGATGACATCCGCGGGATTCCGGGCAACTGGGAGCGGGCCATGGCCACCTGGCAGGGGCTGAAGGCGCTGCAAGAGAAGCACAGCAACCTCATCCTCACGGTGCATACGGTCATCAGCCGGTTCAACATCCATCGATTTCGCGAGATCTACGACGGGCTGCGATTTCTGGAGCCGGACAGCTACATCACCGAGGTGGCGGAGGAGCGGGTGGAGCTGGACACCGTGGGTTGGGGCATCACACCCATGCCCGAGGCTTACGCGCCCGTGGCCGATTTTCTCAGCGAGCAGGCCCGCAAGGCCCCGGCCAAAGGCTTCGCCCGCATCACCCAGAGCTTTCGGGCGCAGTACTATCAGATCGCCAAGCGCACCCTGTTCGAGCGGCGTCAGGTCATCGATTGCTACGCGAGCTGGGCCAGCGTGCATCTGGCCCCCAACGGCGATATCTGGAGCTGCTGCATCCGGGCCGAGCCTGTGGGCAACCTGCGGGAAGTGAATTACGACTTCGACGCCATCTGGCGCAGCCCCGAGATGGTCGCGATGCGGCGCAGCATCGCCAATCGGGAATGCGCCTGCCCCATGGCCAACGCCATCTACGCCAACATGATCCTGCATCCGCCCACCGTGGCCAGCGTGGCGAAGGATTTAATTCTGCCGCGATAGGGGATTTCGCGAGGGCTGAAATTTGGTCAACTCGCGTGGCAGTCATTACAATTAGGCCAGGAATTCGCCAACTCTTCATCGTTTCCATTCCCCATCGTCTCGCAAGAGACTTTCATGAAGGCCAGGAGTTGCAAGCATGGCTGATATTCACTTCCTTGGTCCATTGGTGCGCAGGGGCAATTATTACTGCGTGGAGTTTCCGCGTTTCATCAGTTCCGAGCTAAACAGCCGATCCCGGATCAAGGTGCGGGGCACCATCAACGGCGGCGATTACAATGGTTCGGCATTCCCCACGGGCGATGGCCGCCATTTCATCATGATCAACGCCCGGTTGCGCCAAAAGCTGGGGATCGAAATCGGTGAGGAAGTCGTTGTAATTCTTGACGCATTGGAAGAAGACGAGGGAAAACAAGAAAAAACCGCGCCGGGATAAACCTCACCGGGCGCGGGTTCGACAATCGGGGTGGGGATCGCTCGGGCCGCGGCTTCCAGTTTTTCTGGTGGATTCTCCTAACGAAGCTTCGCCTCAAACCGACAAGATTTGCTAATTTTCTCTGGTATGAAGATACCTAGGCATCGTCCGAGACCAGGCTCGGAAGATGAGGCCCTTTTGGGCAGCATATAGCAAGACGTCTGCCGCCCCCGCCGGGGGATAAAGTCCCCCGGCTAGAAACAGCGCCCCTTCGGGGCTAGCCGGATTTATCCAGCGCTGTTTTGTAGCCCGGCGACTTCATCGCCGGGCGGCGGTTGGTCACAAAGATCGAGACTTTTTTCTCGATCTCAACGCGCTAAGCGCCTAGTACACGAAGGTCAAAATGATTGTATGGTTTGCTATGATAATGCGCCGCGCCGGATGTGCGATCTGGCGCACTTTTTCTGCTCAACCCGTCGGATCGTATATCCTGCTGGACGCAAGCGCAAGCAGCCAACAATACAACGACTTACGCCTCCTTGCACTAGCCGGATTATGAACATTGACAAAATAATCCGGTTATAGGCCCGGGGCGCTTCGCTCCCGCCGCCAATGCCGGGGGATGTGGCAAACGCCACGATGACCGATTTAATTTATGAACATCCATGCAATCCGGCGAGTCTGGTGAGGCCAACGCCCGCTGAAATCCTGTTGAGCTCGATTTCTCAACGCGGGCCCATGCGCAACGCGCCATCCAGCCGGATGATCTCGCCATTGAGCATCACGTTTTCGATGATGTGCGTAACCAGGAACGCGTATTCGGAGGGATGCCCCAGCCGGGAGGGGAAGGGAACCTGACGCCCCAGGTCCACCCGAACGGTCTCGGGCAGGCCCGCCAACAGCGGCGTATCGAACAGGCCCGGCGCGATGGCGACCACGCGGATGCCCCATTTGGCCAGATCTCGGGCCGCGGGCAGGGTCAGGCCCGCCACGCCGCCTTTGGACGCAGCATAGGCCGCCTGTCCGATCTGCCCCTCGTATGCGGCGATGGACGCGGTGTTGACGATGACGCCCCGCTCGCCGTCGACCAGGGGCTCATTTTGCTGCATGGCCGCGGCCGCCAGCCGCATCACGTTGAACGTGCCGATGAGATTGACCGCAATGACTTTGGAGAAGGTCTCCAGGGCCAGAGGGCCATGCTTGCCCAAAATGCGGCCAGGCGTGGCGATGCCCGCGGTGTTCACAGCGATGTGCAGTGCGTCGAAAGTGGACACCGCCGCGTCCACAGCCCTTTGCGCGTCCGTCTCCTCGGTGACGCTGCCCTGCACGAAGAGAAAACGCTCGGGCCCCAGCTCCTCGGTCAGCAACTGGCCCCGTTCCGCGTTCAGGTCGAAGACGACCACATACGCGCCCTGCTGATGCAAGAGGCGGGCCGTGGCCTCGCCCAATCCAGATGCGCCCCCCGCAATCAATGCCGTTTTGCCTGTGATGTCCATGATTTTGCTCCTTTGCAGAATGATGGGGTGATGTTATTTGGGTGCGTCCCAAATGAGTTGGAAAGTTAAAATAATCCATTCATTAACGGGGCGCTTCGCGCCCGCCGCCAACGCCGGGGGATGAAGTCCCCCGGCTAGAAACAGCGCCCCTGCGGGGCTAGCCGGATTTATCCGGCGCTGTTTTGTAGCCCGGCGACTTCATCGCCGGGCGGACGTGGCAAACGCTTCAACCGAAAAAGGACGCACCCATTTTATTTCCTGGCGTTTTACTTTCACGCGCCGTTTTTAGCCAATCACATCGCTGATGATGCTTTGGGCGTCGGCCAACAACGCTTCCTTTTCCGATTCAGAGACGCCCGTGGCGTCGAAATAGCGATCCAGCAGATCGAGGGGCGTCATGCTCTCCACGCTGATAGCGCCCAGGCGGCTGCGCTCGCCCCACTCGATCTCCTTGATCACGCCCGCCACCGTAAACGCGTCCGCCAGCGCCGCCCGAATCCGACGCTCTTTGAGCAAAGCGTCCTGCTCGGCGGTGAGACGGATGCGCAGGCGCACGATGGCATCCTGGATCACGCCCTCCTCCTGCTTGCGGGCGATGAGCTTGAGGATGGCGTCCATGGGATCGTCTTTCTTGCGGCAGTCGCAATCCAGGGTGACAAAACGCCGGGCCTCGCGGCGATAATGGGGGATGAATTCATAATCGGCGCGGCCCTTGCTTAGCTCGACCATCACCCAGCCCTTGGGCTCTCGCTCCTCGCCGAAATCGATGCGCTCGACGCTGCCGCTGTAAACCACCGGCGGCTGTGCGCCCGCATTCAAATCCTGGTGCTTGTGGATGTGTCCCAGCGCCACGTAATCCCAGGCGTCATCCGCCAGCACCGAACGGGAGACCATGACGTCTCGCCCCACCATGATGCTGTGCTCCGAGCCTGCCTGGGCCTCATCCACCGAGAAATGTCCCACCAGCACCGCGGGCGTGTCGGGGCGCCGGCGCACCTCCTCCGCAAAGCCCCGGATGATGGCGTCCAGTTTGGCGGTGACGATGCGATCCAGCTCGCCCAGGCTCACGGCCCGATACGCCTCCTGGCTGGTCAGCTCCGAGATGTAAGGGTAGGGGACGGGCGCAATTTGAACGGGCGCGCCGCGGCGGGTTTCGATGACCGTGACGCCGCTGCTGTGATCCAGCACATGGATGTTGGCCACGCGAAGGGTGTCGAAGATGTCGATGGTCGAGGCCCGATTGGGCGCGGCGGGCAGATCGTGATTGCCCGGAACCATGACTACCGGGATGCCATGATCCGCCATTTCCTTGATCCGCCACGCGAACTCCCGGCGATAAGTCGAATTGGGATTGCGGGTCTTGTACGCATCTCCGGCGAAGATGACCAGATCGACCTTTTGGGCGATGGCGTGCTCCGCCAGATCGGAAAGCCGTCGCAGATAATCCATGACGCGGCTATTGATGCCGGTGGCCGCGTCCACCCGCCCGTAGCGCTCCATCCCCACATGGATGTCGGCGAAATGCAGAATGCGAATGGACTCTGTCATGCCGTTATCTTATCACAGCCGCGCCGATTGGGGGAAGCCGCTCATCGATTTGCGATGGGCCATTGTTTCGGGCGGCGTCTTGTCGAAAATCCCGCGACAATGCGATAATGACTCCACTGCCAAAAGGTCATTTCACCACGGAGACACGGAGGACACGGAGAAAATAGTGGTAGTTCACAGAGAAATTCCTCTCCAAATCTCACCTTTTTCTTCCTCCGTGCGCTCTGTGCCTCCGTGTTGAATGTTTTTTTCTGTACAGCCCATAATGTGCATCCAGCGTTCTCCGGGCGATGACACCATCCTCCCCACCATCCTCGAATCCACCATGAAGACACTCGTTCTCGATGGCCGCGTGGTGCGAGGGGGCCAGGCTCAGGGCGAAGCCCTGGTCAGTCCCGATCCCATCGGCTTTCTCGGCGGCGTCGATCCCGAAACCGGCGTCATCCTCGATCAAAACCATCCCCTCAAAGGCCAGAGCATCGCCGATAAAATCCTGGTCTTTCCCCACGGCAAAGGCTCGACCGTAGGCTCCTACACCATCTTGCGTCTGGCCCGCAACGGCGTCGCGCCCCGGGCCATGATCAACGCCGCGTCCGAGGCTATCACCGCGGTGGGAGCCATCATCGCGGATATCCCCATGGTCGATCTCATCGATATCAGCCAGATTCACACGGGCGATTGGGTGAAGGTGGATGGCGGGCGGGTGGAAGTGCTGCCCGCAAAAGAAAAACCGGCCTGAGGCCGGTCTTGGGGGAGGTTATTTCTTGGGAAAATCTTTGGGCATGTGGCAGTGTTTGTATTTCTTGCCGCTGCCGCACCAACATGCTTCATTGCGGCCCCATTTGGCCAGAACTTCGGGCTGGGGACGTTGGGCGCGATTGAAAATTTTGAACATGAGACACCTGTGACGTAAAGGGTGGGATGAAAACAAATGCGAGGGGCACTTTAACCGATGATGGGGCGAAATGCAAAATTCAGGGGCCTCCGCCGGGTAAGCTTTCTTGCAGATGGTGCAAGGCGAACGGGCCCGGGCGAAGAAATTCGCAAACAAAAAAGCCCCCCGGCTGAGCGGAGGGCTTGAGGGATTGCAGAAGGGAAGCGTCAGGACGCCAGGGTGGAGGTGTCGCCCACGTCCTTTCCCATGGCCTTGGCCTTGAGCACCCGGCGCATGATCTTGCCCGAGCGGGTCTTGGGCAGGCTGTCCACGAAGAATATCTTGGCGGGCACGGTGATGGGCCCGGTCTCGTGGCGCACGTGCTTCTTCAGCTCGTCCACTAGCTTCTCCGAGCCTTCGTAGCCTTGCCGCAGGATGACGTAAGCCCAGATGACATTGCCCTTGAGCTCATCGGGGATGCCGATGCACGCGGCCTCAGCCACCGCCGGATGGCTTACCAGCGCGCTTTCGATCTCGGCGGTGCCCAGTCGATAGCCGCTGACCTTGATCACATCGTCGATGCGGCCGATGATCCAGAAATAGCCATCCTCGTCCTTGCGGGCCGAATCTCCCGTCAGATACCAGCCCTGCTCCTTGTAGCGCTCCCAATACTGCTTCACATAGCGGTCGGGATCGCCGTAGATGGTGCGGGCCATGCCGGGCCAGGGCCTCTTGATCACCAGATAGCCGTCTTCATTGGGCTTGACCGGATCGCCCTCCTCGTCCACGACATCGGCGTCGATGCCCGGGAAAGGTTTGGTGGCGGAGCCGGGCTTGAGCGGGAAGGAGGGCACGGGCGTAATCATAAACCCGCCCGTCTCGGTCTGCCACCAGGTGTCCATGATGGGGCATTTTTCCTTGCCGATGACCCGGTGGTACCAGCGCCAGGCCTCGGGGTTGATGGGTTCGCCCACGGAGCCCAGCAGGCGCAGGGAGCTGAGATCGTGGCGCGTGGGCCAGGCGTCGCCAAAGCGCATCAGGCCGCGAATGGCGGTGGGTGCGGTGTAGAACACACTGATGCCATAATGCTCGATTATTCGCCACCAGCGGTCGGGATAGGGGAAGTTGGGCGCGCCTTCGTACATGAAACTGGTGACGCCCAAAATCAGCGGCGCATAAACAATGTAGCTGTGCCCGGTGATCCAGCCCGGATCAGCCGCGCACCACCAGCGGTCGTCATCCTTCAGGTCGAACACCCATTTGAGGGTGGTGCTGGTGTAGACCTGATAGCCGCCGTGGGTGTGGAGCACGCCCTTGGGCTTGCCCGTGGTGCCCGAGGTATAGAGGATGAACAAGGGGTCTTCCGCGTCCATCACCTCGGTCTCGGCGTAGGTGCTGGCAATGGGCAGGCGCATCAGATCATGATACCAATAATCGCGCCCCTGCTCCATGTTCACTTCCTGGCCCGTGCGCTTGACCACCACAACATGCTCCACCACGGGCGAGCGATGCACCGCCTCGTCCGCGATGTCCTTCAGGTTGACGGTCTTGCCCCGCAGCCAGGCTCCATCGGCAGTCACCAGCACCCGGCTCTGGGCGTCTTCGATGCGGTCGGCCAGGGCTTGTTCGCTAAAACCGCCATACACCACCGAGTGCATGGCTCCGATTTTGGCCGTGGCCAGCATGGCAATGGGCAACTCGGGCACGCGCCCCATGTAGATAGTCACGGTGTCGCCCTTCTTCACGCCCAGACTGCGCAAGACGTTGGCGAACTTGTTCACCTCTTGCCACAAACGATAATAGCTATAAGAGCGGCGGTCACCCGGTTCGCCTTCCCATATCAGCGCGATTTTATTCTTGCGCCAGGTCTTGATGTGTCGATCCAGGGCGTTGTAGACGATGTTCGTCTTGGCCCCAACGAACCACTTGTAAAAAGGCGCATTGGAATCATCCAGCACCTTTTCCCACGGCTCGAACCAGTCCAGCTCCTGGGCGCGCTCAGCCCAAAAAGCCTCGATGTCAGCCAGCGCCTTCTCCCTGACTGCATCGTAATCCTTGATGTAAGCCTGTTCCACCACTTCGGGCGAGGGATAATAAATCTCATGTTCCGCCGCCACGATGTCATCATGTCTGTCCATAACGTCGCTCCTTTTGAGTGGGATTGGATTGGTGAAAGGGTTGGAAGGGAAATGCTATTGAATGCCGCCTTTGGTGAAGAAAAAAGCAACCAAAGCAAACGCAGCAAAATAAAGAATGGGGTAAAGCCAGATGCTGTATTTATCGATGGTCTGAGCGATGGACTCTTTTTGAGTCACCTCCAGCCGTTTCAGCCACACATTGAAGATGACGACCACGCCCGTGATGACGAAAGTCGTCACCAACACGAAATCCAGAATGGTGGCGTAGCCAAGATGCGGAAGTGCGTCGGAAATGGTGAAGTTGAAGGCCACGAAGACCAGCAAATTAGCGCTGGCCACATCCACCCGCTTGCTGTAATCCTTGAGGAAAAAGGTGAACCAGGAGACGATGATAATGATCAGCACCGGCACGAAAATCCGCACGACGTAATACATCAAATGCCGGTTGGCCGTAAAACCAAAGCTGAACTGGGATACGTTATCGACGTTCTCGATCTCCGTCCATTTATCCTGGATCACCCACTCTTCTTCGCCAAGCTGGTTGCCCGTATCGGAAAAATCGGGCAGCTCGGTAAAGGTGAAGAGATGGTTGGGGAACACCTGGCGGATGCGGATGTAGAATGTCTGGGTGTCGAAAGGATAGAGTCGGAAATTGAAATCGGGCGCTTGCAGGGTGACGGTGGAGCGCTCGTAGTAGATGGCCCGGCCATCGCTGAACACCACCACCAACCCGTTCTGGATATCGCGACGTCCCTGCTGATTGAAATAAACGAACTCGGGCCAGACCGTGCCGTGAGCGGCCACATATTTGATGAAATCGCTGATGCTGAGAGACTTGTATTTGCAATCGCAGGCCGCGGGATCAAACGCCAGCTTGGGGTCTTGCCATTCCATCTGCAACGTATCCACCACGCCAAAATTCTCCGATTTCTGATCCACATCGGTGATCTGATCCATCTTGACGCCGATCTGCACGGGAATGGGCTCCTGCAGCACCGCCTCACCGGGCGTGGGCTGCGCCTGCCCGGTGAGCACATCGGGCGCATTGACGCCCACCAGCATCCGAAAATCGCTACTCTCGACGCCCTCGCCCATTTCATCCAGCGTCAGAGTGTAATTTTCCGCGTCCTGTTTCAGCGTGTATTGCAGCGTCACGGGCTTTTGCCCATCTTTCGTGGTGAATCCCACGGATAGCAGCTTGTCCCCGTAATCCTTCAGGCGGATGATGGGGGAGCCGCCGTCGGCCGAAGTTTCGGCGTAGGCGTAAATCGTATCGCCTGCTTTGAGCGGACGAATATGAAATTGCTTTGGCGCGCCGGCTTTCACCGTCCCTGTCATTTCCTGCACTGCCTGCATCGGCGGGAAAATCTGAATCTCCGAAACGAAATCCCGGCCCGTCGGCTTGGCCTCGCCCGTCAGCACGCCCGGTTCGTTGACCCCCACCGCCAGGCTGAATTTCCCCCAGTTGGGGTGCGCCGGATTGGGGTGCACCAGGATTTTGTAATCGCCGTCTTCGGGGATCACGCTCTCGAATGCGGCGTCATAACCGCCCCCGCTGTCATCATCCCAGACGATAAAATGCCTGTCTGCAAAATCGGGCAGCATGGCCACGGGATCGCGGCCTTCGGTGATGGCTTTATTCACCGCCTCGTTGAAGGCGAGATCGATCTTGAGCACATCGGCGTCTCCGCTCACCAGTGCGGCCAGCGGATCGAGATTGCCGGTCTCGGTGTGCACCCTGACATACAGCCGATCCAGGGTTTTCAAATCCTTTACCCGGTAGACCAGACCAAACCCATGGGGTATGACCTCGCCCTGGACGATCTGCACCCTTTTCACAGGTTCATCAGCGCGTACGCGCAAAGGGAACAGGGGGGCCAATTGAATGGCGATGAGCGCAGCCAGGACCAACAATCGCAGCGGCTGACCAGCAGTCCTTTCCTTCCGACGCCGACGAAAGCGCATTATGAAATCTCCAATTCGTACTGTTCGAGCTTACGCTTTTCCAGATAGAATTTAACGAAGGCTGCGCCGATGAATGCCGCCAAAATGCCCAGCCCGACGATGACGGGCCGCCAATCCTGCGGGGTTTTCATGTTTATCAGGCTGTTCTGCTTCCACTGATCATAACCCTCTTGCAAACGCATTGTGCGCTCTCCTGTATGGATAGTGGCGGCTTCTCAGCAGCATGTAATGCCCGAATCATCGGATTCTTCGCCCGATTCCGGGTGATGTCTGACCGCCGCCATTTTCTCCTCGGGCAGCAACATGCGCTGCAGGCTGACGCCCGCCTCGGCCAAAAACTGCCGGGCGATGTTATCGGGATATTCGCCCGCATACACCACCCGCTTGATGCCCGCGTTGATGATCATCTTGGCGCAGGTGAGACAGGGCTGATGAGTGACGTAAATCGTGCCCTCCTTCACCGAAACGCCATGATAAGCCGCCTGGATGATGGCGTTTTGTTCGGCGTGCAGGGTGCGCACGCAATGCCCGTCCACGATCAGATGCCCGACGTCATCGCAATGAGGCAGGCCCGAGGGCGAGCCATTGTAACCGGTGGTGAGAATGCGGCGGTCGCGTACGATGATCGCGCCCACGTGCGCCCGGTCGCAGGTGCTGCGCTCGGCCACCTTCAGGGCGATGCCCATGAAATACTCGTCCCAGCTCGGTCGTCTGCTCATGGCGTCGACCTCATGCGGTGCCAAACTGACGATCGCCCGCATCGCCCAGACCGGGGACGATGAACCCTGGCGGGGGATCGCCGGGCTTCTCGGGCTCGGGCGTCAGGCGTTGATCCAACGCGGCCAGGAAGATATCCACATCGGGGTGGGCCTCGGCCAGATGCTTGACGCCCTCAGGCGCGCCGATGATGCCCATGTATTTGATGCGGTTGGCCCCCCAGCGTTTGAGGATGTCAACCGTCGCCACTGCGGAACCGCCCGTCGCCAGCATGGGGTCCAGCACCAGCACGACCTGCACCGTGGGCGCGACCGGCAGCTTGTTGTAGTATTCCACGGGCTTCAGGGTGCGCTCATCCCGATAGAGACCGATGTGCCACACCTCGGCCTGGGGAACCAACTCCCAGATGCCATTGACCATGCCCAAACCGGCCCGAAGGATGGGCACAAGCCCAATGCGCTCTTGCAACTCGAAGCCTTCGGCTTCCGCCAAGGGCGTTTGCACTGTGACGGGCTTCAATTCCAGATCCATGGTGGCTTCATAAGCCAGCAAGATCGTAATTTCGCGAATCAGATTCCGGAATTGCAGAGAATCGGTGTCCTTTTTGCGCAGTTTGGTGACTTTGTGCTGAATGAGGGGATGGGTGGAAACATGAACTTTGGCCATTTTTATTTTCCCCGACAGATTGAATGAGTGGCCGCGAAGTTGCGGCGAAAGAGATGCACTGTGCTGAAAAGAAGGGTAGCGACCGAGAAATCCCCTTACTGCCGAGGAGATTCCTCTTTGTGGCGTCAGACACCCATCGAATCATACTGGCAGAACATAAAAAAAGCAAAGTTGGCCTTATTGAAAAAACTGACCCAAATCAATGTTTGGTGGCGGCTGCTCAAACCGTATGATAAAGTCACCGGGTTCAGGTGCAAAGATTTGAGACAGGCGTTGGCCTACGACGCCGTCTGAGGGCTTCAGTGCATGACGGAACGCGACCATAGCGTGTCGTGGGGCAAATGCGCCGAACCTTGACCGGCGCCGACTTGATTGTTTTGTCACGCTTCAATTCTACCTTTTGGGAGCCTGACCCCACAACTCCTCGGAGAACCTCGGCAGTTATCTTTTCTTACGATTTCCCTACTCTTAGCCTACGGTAAGCTGATGATTTGGCTAAATATGTGTGTGCGAGTTGACGTCGTTGATAAAATTCTTTATATTTAAGCAATCACTCTCTCGTCTTCTCGCTAATATATCTCGGCTCGACATTTTCAGGGGGTCAGAAGGTTTGTCTTCACTGCACCTCGTAAGTCTCGCCAGGCTACAAGGGCCTTTGGTTCCGCTCCAGGAGGATATACGCCGGGATCAAAGCATCCTTCGTCAGTGTTCACAAAAGGCTCCCTGAGATACAGAAGAGTCCCCCCCCTTTATACTCGCCAAAGAGCCAGCGCCCGGGGCGTCGGCCCATGCCGATAACGCTCCGAGAGCGCCTGCCTGCGGCTAAACGCGCACGCACGCGTCCTGTGCAACCCCGGCGCGTCTCTCGCCAACGCACGCCAGACGCAAATCCAACGAACGGATGCCATCAGGGGAAATTTCAGTCATTTAGTCGTTGCGAAGGCCATCACAACGTTGAAATCGAGACCATTCAATCGCCATATTTCCATTGGCGTCAATCTCTCTTTTCTTTTTCACATTAAGGAGGCCCTTAGATGCGTTATCTCAGTAAAATGACTTTAGTCGTGCTATTGGGAGTCTTACTCATGGCAGTATTTCTGTTCTCAGGCCCCTGGCCGCAAACCTCGTCAGCAGCACCTCAAACCAGAACAATTGAAGAATTGCAAAATGACTTTCTCGCAATGAAGTTCGGCATGTTCAACCATTTCAACATGGCCACTTTTGGGAACTTCAAATATCAGTGGGCGCATCCCTGGCTGGATGAATCCTTCTTTGCGCCGACGGGCCTGGATACGGATCAATGGGCCGATGCAGCCAAGGCGGCCGGCATGGAGTATGGCGTACTCACCGTCAAGCATGTGGATGGCTTTTGCTTGTGGGATTGCGCCGGCAGCACCCACAATGTGATGGCTCCGGGCGCCTATGGCGTGGATGTCGTGGAAAGATATGTCAATTCATTCCGCAGCAAAGGACTCAAGGTGGGATTTTACTTTTCTGTTTGGGATTCCCATCATGATACGCCAGACAGACCCATCGAAGCTGATGGCGACAGCCCCAACTGGTTTGCCAACGCCAAATATACAACTGACGCCAACTATATCAATGGCCAACTGCAACAGTTGCTGACCAACTATGGTCATATCGAATATCTGTGGTTTGATGGATGGCCCTGGATCACCAACTGGAACACCGTCTATCCTCAGGTTCGGGCTTATGTGCGAAGCGTTTCTCCCGAAACATTAATTCTCGTCAATAATGTCCGGAGCAATATCAGTGACAATGCGCATGATGGCGACAGCGACATCGCATCGTATGAACTTCCCCTCGTCGGCGGCATTTCCGCCCTTCCTGCCGGCAACACCACGGTGGCGGAAGCCGCGGACACCATCCAGGGGAATGGCGTTTGGTTCTGGGCTCCTGGCATTGGCTCCAAGACGGCGTCAGAGGTTATCTCTTTACGCGATACTGTCAACAGCCGTCACGCCAACTATTTGCTAAACGTGGCGCCCAATCGCAATGGGCGGATCGATGATCCCATCGTCAACACCTTGTATACCGTCGGAGGACAGCCCACGCCCACGCCCACGCCCGCTCCCCCCAACCTGGCCCTGAACAAGTCGGCCAGCCAATCCAGCACCGCGTACGGCGGCGCGGCCAGCCGCGCGGTCGACGGCAACACCGATGGCAATTTCTTCAACAACTCGGTCACCCACACCAATTCGGAA
>JALWDV010000031.1 GCA_027036755.1 Anaerolineae bacterium | reverse complement strand
TGCCCGGCCCCAAGCCGGAGCACATGACCCAACTGGATGCGGAGCATTTCGCGCCCAAGAACACCCCCCGCATTCGTTTTCGCGGCAAGATGGACTCGGTGCACGGGCTGTTTCAACTGGTGGCGGCCCGGGCCCGAGCCTTCCAGCTTCCCGAACTGGCCGGACATCTCGACACCCTGGCCGCATACTGCCGGGAGATCGTCAGCGCCGAGTACAACGACCGGGATGTGGCGGAGATTCAGGTGGCGGGCCTGGATGCGGCCGCCCTGCGCCACGCCACCCATCACACCCGGGAGACGCTGGGCGTTTCGCACCTCACCCCGGGCCCGGATGATCACGAAATCCTGCACTGGCTGAACTATCTTCGCACCCAGGTGCGGGAGGCGGAGCTGGCCGCGCTGGACGCGTTCGCCCCGCCTCCCGACTACACGCCCACCCGCATCGATTTGATCCGGGCGCTAAACCGCCTGAGCAGCGCGGTCTATTATCTTGAATTGCTATTCGAAGCTGGCCAACTGAGCTGGCGCGTGCATTTATGAAGACTCTCTACACGGCTACCGACATCGAAAATCTGGCCCGAAACGGGCAACCCACCCTGACGCTGGGCCCGGACGCGCTCCTCACGCCCCTGGCTCGAGACCGGGCGCGTGAGCTGGGCGTAGAACTGCGCTGGTCGCAGGAAAAGACGCCCGCGGCCTCGGCGCAGGCGCCCGCGTCGCCCCGCCCGCCTGCCACGCCCTCGGGCCTGGCCGCCGACGCCCTGGCCGCGTTCGTCGGCCTGCTGCAACAGACCCGCGACGAAACCGCCGACGTCCCGCATCTGGCCCGGTGTTTTGGTGATCTGCTGCGGGCCGTGGAACAGGGCGACATCCTGCATCCACCCGCCCGCCCCGAACCCGTGCGCCTGCCCGAAGATCGTCGCCAGACCCTGGCCGCCCGGATCGAGAGCCTGGACGCGCTGGGCCGCTATCTTTTCGGGCCTGAGTCCGCCTCCCGCCGTTTCGACGTCCTGTGGACGCTGGACGCACTGAAAGCGGCGCTTGGCAAATAACAATCGATAATCGCTTCCCATGTCCTCCAGTCTCGAATCCACGCTAAAAGCCGCCGACGCCGCCATGAAACGGCGTTCCCTCCGTTCTTTTCGGAAACCGCTGCACATCGGCGTGGACCTGGGCACGGCCTACACCGTGGTCATCGCGCTCGACGCCCGCATGAAGCCGGTGGCCGGGGCTTATCAGTTCGCCCAGGTGGTGCGAGATGGCGTGGTCGTGGACTTCATGGGCGCCATCGATCTGCTGAAGACGCTGAAGGTCCGGGTCGAGAACAAGCTGGGCGTCGAATTGACCTCGGCGGCCAGCGCGTATCCGCCCGGCGTGCCCCTGGCCGAGGTGCAGGCTGTGCGCTATGTGCTGGAAGGCGCGGGCCTGGAATGCACCGAACTCATCGATGAGCCCACCGCGGCCAACGCCCTGCTGGGCGTGAAGAACGGCGCGGTGGTGGATGTGGGCGGCGGCAGCACCGGCATCGCGGTCATCGAGGATGGCCGGGTGACGTACACCGCAGATGAACCCACGGGCGGCACGCATTTCACCCTGGTCATCGCCGGAGCCAAAGGCATTTCCTTCGAGGAAGCCGAGGCTCTGAAGCTCGATCCCGCGGCGCAAACGGGCCTGTTTCCCACCATTCGCCCGGTGATGGAAAAGGTCGCCACCATCATCCAGCGCCATCTTGCCGGGCGCAACGTGCAGCGCATCACTCTGGTGGGCGGCGCTGCGGCCTTTCCCGGTTTCGCCGATGTCGTGGCCGATGTCACTGGCATCCCCACCATCGTCCCCTCCCGCCCCCTCTTCGTCACCCCCATTG
>JALWDV010000030.1 GCA_027036755.1 Anaerolineae bacterium | reverse complement strand
ACCCCGGCCCTCCCCCGCCAGTCGCTTCGCTCCTTTGCAGGGGAGGGAGCCGCTGGTTTGCAAAGTTTTTGCAGGCGGAGAGCCCTCCCCACCGCTTGCGGGGGGGACTGAGGGGGGCTGCCGCAGCAGAAGCCAAGCTAGCGAAAACAGACAGGCTACCTTAGCAGTTACGAAAAAAACTTTTCAATCCGAAAAATCCGCGGAAATCTGCCGCATCCGCGTTATCAGCGGCGAATTTCGCGGCAAATGACGTGAGAACTCGATCCCCTCACGCCGCGGCGCTCAGCCGCCCCTCCTGCACCTGAAGCCGGTTGGCCGCGTCGAGAAGCCCGGACGAGAAATAATCCCAATCGGTGGCGGTGACAATGGCCTGCCGCACCTGGGGGATGACCTCCAGCAGCATGGCCCGGCGGGTCGCGTCCAGCTCCGACATCACGTCATCCAGCAGTAAAATGGGCGCTTCGCCGCTGATCCGCGTCATAATCGCCACCTCGGCCAGTTTGCTGGCCAGAGCCGCGGTGCGCTGCTGCCCGCGCGAGCCATAGGCCCGCAGATTGCGCTCTCCCAGATAAAAGCCCAGATCATCCCGATGCGGCCCGATGAGCGTCATGCCTGCGGCCATATCCCGGTCCCGGCCCGCGTAGAGATGGGCCAGAAAAGACGCTCGGGCCTGCTCGGGCGTCAGGTCGGGATAAGAAACGCCCTGCTCTCGCAGCTTGGCCGTGCTGATGACAGCCCCCCGGCTCGCGGGCTGCCGGCCCGGATCGAAGCTGGGCAGATAGCGCAAATGCAGCCGCTCCACGCCGCCGCTGAGATCAAGATGCAGCACGGCCGCGTCCTTCTCCAGCTCGTGAATAAGCCACTGGCGGCGGGCGATGACCAGCCCGCCCGATTCCACCAGCTTTTCATCCCAATAACGCAACTGCGCCCCCGCGTCGCCGCTTCGGCCCCGCTCGGCCAGATTGCGCAGCAACGCGTTGCGCTGGGTGAGCACCTTCTGATAATGGCTCAACGCCCGGCAATAATCGGGCGACATCTGGCACAGCGCGATGTCCAGATACCGGCGTCGCTGGCCGGGCGAGCCCGACACCAGGTCCACATCCTCGGGCCGGAAGATCACCGTCCGCATCATCCCCACCAGATCCATGGCCCGCTTGTTCACCGCGTTGATGCGCACCTGCTTGCGAAAACGCCCGTTTCCCTTGCCGGGCAGCAGCGTGATGTCGATCTGGTCCCGCTTCTCGCCCCGGGCCAGCTCCGCGGCCATGCGGGCGAAGGGATACGGTTCATCCCGCACCAGCCAACTCACCAGCTCCGCGTCGCTGCCCGCGCGCAACGATTTGCCCGTGGCCAGATAAACGATGGCCTCGAGCAAATTGCTCTTGCCCTGCGCGTTCCGCCCCTGAACGATGGTCAGCCCCAGCGGCAGATCCAGCTCCAGGCGGATGTAGTTGCGAAAATTGGTCAGCGAAAGATGGCGAAGATGCACGGAATCAGAAATCGTCGGGGGAGAAAAGCTGCGGCAGAGGTTCGATGAGGCCCGGATCGTCGTTGGCGGGGCTGTTGACCAGCCCACTCACCGGCCACGCCTTGAGCATCGCCGCCGGATAAGGCGTGAGCAGCAGCTCGCGCAGCGCGTTCAGGTCCGCGTCAGGAGCCAGCCACAACTCGAACGCGTCCTCGGGCAAGATGGCGGGCATGCGGTCGTGCAGGGCGCTCACCAGCTCGTTGGGTTCGGTGGTGATGATGGTGAAACTCTCGATGACGCTGCCATCGGGCGATTCCCAATGCTCCCACAGGCCCGCGAGGGCCATGGGGCGGCCATCCTGGCGGGCGATGAAATAGGGCTGCTTGCCCGCGCCGGTCTTCCGCCATTCATAAAAACCATCGGCCGGGATCAAACAGCGGCGTCGGCGAAAAGCCGCCCGAAACGCTGGCTTCTCGGCCAGAGTCTCGGCCCGGGCGTTGATGAGTCGGCTGCCCATGGTCGGGTCCTTGGCCCAGGCGGGGATCAGCCCCCAGGCGAGGAAAGTCAGCTCCTTGCGTCCGCTGTGAGGATGCCGTCGCAGCGCCAGCGCCGGTTGCGTGGGAGCGAGATTGTAGCGGGGCCGGAAAGCGGGCGCGGCCTCGATGGGCAGATGAAAAAGCTCGGCGATGGCCTCGGGCGACGACGCCTGCGCGAAACGTCCGCACATGGGATCACCCTTTGCGGATGGCGGCTTCGAGACAGGCGACGCCCTCATCGCCCACGGTGATGGCGTGTTGGGTGCGGGCGTCGATCTGGATGCGGTCACCGGGCTCCAGCATCATATCCTCATTGGTCTCGGGAAAATGAAAGATGGCCGAGCCGCGCAACACGTAAATCACCCTGGTGTAAGAGCGGGAGTGGAGGGAGTAATGATCGCCAGGGCCGTTGTGCCAGGTGAAGGGGGCCAATCCCTGCGAGCGCATCTCCGCCCGCAGATCATCCTCCCTCACATCGCCTCCCCATTGCCAGCGATCAAGTTGATAAGGCATATCGTTCAACTCCTCGGAGCGTGTGATGTCGAAAAGACGATCTCTCCCATGCCCGCCACTTCATATCCCCCCAGCGCCGCCACGGTCTGGCGGAAATCCGCGGAGCGGATGATCTCGATCATGGGAGCCAGGAGCGGGCTTTCGTAATGCGCCAGGGGCATGACAAGCTGATAATCCTCCTGGAAGAGGGGAATGAAGTCCAGGTCCAGGGCCCGGGCCGCAGCCAGAATGCCCAGTCCCGCGTCCGCAGCGCCGTTCTTCACGGCCGCGGCCACGGTGAGATGGGAGAACTCACTCCGATCATACCCGCGAATGGCCCGCGGGTCAATCCCCAGCCGTTCGAGATGATAATCCAGCAGCAGACGCGTGCCCGAACCGGGCTGCCGGTTGACGAACGTCACATCCGGGCGCAGCAGATCCCGCAAATCGCGCAGCCCCCTGGGATTGCCCCGCTGCACCAGCAATCCCTGATCTCGGCGCACGAAGGCCATGACCGCCACCGGCAGATGGGCCAGATAGCGCTGGATGGCCGCGATGTTGTACGCGCCCGTGTCCGGGTCCAACAGATGGCAGCCCGCGAAGTGCGCCTCGCCCCGGGCCAGGGCCCGCAGCCCCTCCTCCGAGCCGGTGTGCAGCGAGCTCAGGCTGCGGTCCGGGCGGGCCCGGCGCAGCAGGTCGGCCAGAATATCCAGGGCCAGATCGTGGCTGCCGATGTGCACGATGGTGTGTGCGATGGCCTCGGGCGGACGCAACAGCGCCACCCGGGCGTAGGTCTCGGCCCGCACGCCATCCTGGCCGCGCGGGATGTGGATGACGCCATCGGCCCGCACCATGGTCATAATCGCGCCCGCGGCCTGGGGCAGAGGCCGGGCCACCACGCCCCGATAGGTGTGCGCCACCATCACCCGCTTGAAATCATCCACCTGGGGATCCGACGAAACCGGGCGCGGGATGAGAGCCTGAAGCTCGGGCGGACGGGTGGCGGGTTGTCCCTGCCAGCTTTGCAGCAAGGGCCGCACCACCTGCTCGAACGCGGTCATGGCGCTGACGGGAAAGCCGGGGATGGCCACGATGGGCTTGCCCCGGGCGTGGCCCAGGATCACCGAATGGCCCGGACGCATGGCCACGCCCCGCACATCCACCCGCCCCAACCGGCTGATGATGGCCTCGGCGTAATCTCGGGCGCCGCCGGCCGCCCCGGCGTTGATGACCACCAGATCGTGATCATCCAGGGCCGCGGCCGCCTGCTGCACCAGCGCCTCCAAATCGCATTCCGCCGCGGGCGTCACGTTGACCATCGCCCCCCAATCCTCGGCCATGGCCGCCAGCACCATGCTGTTGAACTCGATGATCTGGCCGGGCGCAATCTGGGGGCTGGGCGGAACCAGCCGCGCGCCGATGGGCAGGATGGCGATGCGGGGGCGGCGATAAACCCGCACCGTGGCGTGACCGCTGCCCGCGATCGCGCCCAGATCCTGGGGCCGCAGCCGCTGGTTGGCCGGGATCACCAGCTCGGAGGCCACCATATCCTCGCCGATGATGCGGATGTGTCGCCACGCCCGGGGCGGACGCGTCACCACCAGCCAGTCCCCTTCGATCCGGGCCTCCTCCTGGGGGATGATGGCGTCAAAATCCGGCGGCAGCGGGTCGCCCGTGTTCACGTAGCGGGCTTCTGCGCCCAGCTTCAGGCGGATGGGCGCGCCGGGCAAAGCCCCGCCCGCGTCCTGCGCCCGCACCGCATAGCCATCCATGGCCACCGCGTGATAATGGGGCGACGAAAGGCGCGCCCACACCGCCACCGCGGTGACGCGGCCATGAGCCCGATGCACGGGCGTTGTCTCGGCGGGCAATCGGCGCAGCGCGCCCGCCTCGGTCAGGGCCTCGCGCCATCGGGCCAGCGCTTCATCCAGGGGCAAAGGCGTTGGGTTTGACATAGGCGAAATTAAACGGAACCCCCCTTGTTACGTCATTCCGACGACCGCAGGGAGGAGGAATCTCCTCGCTTGCAAGGGGATTTCTCGGTCGCTGCGCTCCCTCGAAATGACGTAGGGGAGCAGATCGTCTGGCGCCAGCGCCGGGGGATGAAGTCCCCCGGCTAGAAACAGCGCCCCTGCGGGACTAGCCGGATTTATCCGGCGCTGTTTCAGATTCCCCCTCCCGCCGCTTCGTTTCCTCGATGGACTTTTGCACGAAGGCCAGGAACAGGGGATGCGGGTTATCGGGCCGGGATTTGAATTCGGGATGGAACTGGCTGCCCAGCATGAAGGGATGATCCGCCAGCTCCGCGATCTCCACCAGCCGCCCGTCCGGGCTGAGACCGCTGAAGGTCATGCCCGCCTCCTGGAAGGGCTGGCGATAGGCGTTGTTGAACTCCCAGCGATGACGGTGGCGCTCCTGCACCTCATCCACGCCATAAGCGGCATGGGCTTTTGTGCCCGGAACCAGCACGCAGGGATAAAGCCCCAGGCGCATGGTGCCGCCCATGTTGGTAATGTCCTTCTGATCGGCCATGAGATCGATGATGGGGTAGGGCGTGGTGGGGTCGAACTCGGTGCTGTTGGGCTCGTCGCTGTGGTAAAGATAGCGCCCGAATTCGATGCACATCACCTGCATGCCCAGGCACAGACCCAGGTAGGGGATTTTGTGTTCCCGGGCGTAGCGGGCCGCGATGATCTTGCCCTCGATGCCCCGATAGCCGAACCCGCCCGGCACCACGATGCCCGCCACCGTATCCAGCAGGTCCAGGTGCTTGCCTCGCTCCAGGTCTTCCGAACTGATCCACTCGATCTCCACATCGTAGCCCTCGGCGATGCCGGCGTGGAACAGGGCCTCGCGCACGCTCATGTACGCGTCCTGCAGCTCCACATATTTGCCCACCAGGCCGATGCGGATTTTGGGTTTGGGTTCGTAGATGCGGCGCACCATGTCGCGCCAGCCCGAAAGATCGGGCTCTTGCCGCACCTCAAGCCCCAGGCGATCCACCAGATAATCGCCCAGGCCCGCGTCCTCAAGGGTGAGCGGCACTTCGTAGATGGTGCCCGCGGTGACCAGGGGGATGACCGCCCGCGGCTCCACATCGGTGAAGAGCGCGATCTTGTTCCGCACTTCCTCGTCCACGGGATGATCGGAGCGGGCGCAGATGACATCGGGCTGGATGCCGATGCCCCGCAGCTCGCGCACGCTGTGCTGGGTGGGCTTGGTCTTCAGCTCGCCCGTGGCCCCGATGTGCGGCAGCAG
>JALWDV010000029.1 GCA_027036755.1 Anaerolineae bacterium | reverse complement strand
TTACTTTGACTCGCGGCGCAAAGAGGCCAAGGTGGACTACCTCATGCGTCAACTGCGGCGCTTGGGCTTCCAAGTGACCTTGCAGCCCGTGGCTGTTGCCGCGTAACTTATTCTATTTTCATAGCAGATGCCATGAGCGATTGCTCACCACATAACGAACGAAAATTCCTCGTTACGTCATTCCGACGACCGAAGGGAGGAGGAATCTCCTCGTTAGCATGGGGATTTCTCGGTCGCTGCGCTCCCTCGAAATGGCGTAGGAGAGCCTATTTACGGAACAGTCCAACGGCGGGCGAGCCCGCGCCGATACCGATGAAAGACGAGGACACGGATTGACACGGCCTTCGGTCACAGATTTTTTGAATTATCCGTGTTTTTCTGTGTTCATCCGTGTTCTATTTTCAAAGCAGAATGAGCGGAAGCGAGAGACCGCTGCGACTTGTCATCAGCAGATAAGCGTCCTGATCCGCGGTGTTGCTGGTTCCCCAGCGCGCGGTGTATCCCATCAAGAATCGATTTGGCCCCGGAATCAGGCCCACGCGCGGCTTTTGCGTGAGGAAGGGACGTTCGGACAGCACTTGCAGCGGGCGGATGATGCGCTGCGCCGCACGGGGATCCGCGTTCAGCCACACCTGCGCCGGGCGACTCCATGCCCCCCACATCTCGGCGTAAGAAAGCGCGGCGATGACCTCCCCGCTCGCGGCGTCCACATCCACGGCGGGCGCGGCCTCCATGGCCAATACATCTGTGGCGATGTCGAAGGTCTCGCCAACGATAGGCTTGTCGGAGAAATTGCCCGCGTCCACCCACACTCCGCGCACATCGTAATTGAAGGGAATCGCCACCTGCCACAGGATGATAAAGGCGTTGGCTGTTCGGGAATAGGCGATGGCGGGCGCGTTTTCCCTGTCTGCAGAATCGGCCAGGATGAAATGTTCGCCCAGCAATTCCTCAGCATTTTGCTTTTGACCGCGCACCCGTTGCCCCCGCACATCATCATCCGCGGGGCTGAAGGCGTAATTGTACGCCACCATGAAATAGCCCTCGCTCTCGGCCGCGGCCACTGCCGGGCTGGTCTCCTCTCGGTCCGTCTCCGCCGCGATGGGGAACTCATCGCCCAGAAAATCGCCGCCCTGATCGCCTTCTCCCCGGCGGGCCACGCGCCGGCCCCATACGTCGCCGTCCATCTCGTAGACAACCAGATATTGTCCGGTGGCGGCGAGAAAGCTGACATTGGGGACGCGTTCAAAGCCGGTCGTCACGGCCACGGGCAGAGATGGCCCGAGCAGATTGGCGGGCGCGTTGGCGGAGCCCGCCACCCGTTGGGCGCGCACATCGTGGTCGTCATTGCTATAATCGTATTCGTAAACGACCAGGAATTCATCCTTGATCGGATCATAGGCTGCGGCGGCCGCGAATTCGGGCCTGTCGCTATTCGCCACGGCAAAAGCGTCGCCCAACCAGTGGAAATCGGGCCGGAGCGCCGCCCGTCGGGCCCAGATGTCGATGTTGCCATTCCCGGCATCCACCTGCCAGAGCGCCAGATATTCGTTGTTGGCGTTCATCGCCAGCGCATCCAGAGATTCCTTCGCTGTCGTTGTCGCCAGCGGAATCTCGCGGGCGAAGAAGGGCGGCGGGGGTGTCGTTGCGGCCATCCCGACGCCGGCAAAGAGAAAAAACAGCGCGATTGAGATGAGTGGAATGATGTGAAAACGTTTCATCGCGTCAGCTCCTCCTTTGACAGCAAACCTGTCTGCATTTATCCTATGCCTGTGACAATCCTGACAATGTCACATTACGTCATTCATCAATGTCAAATTTAGAATCCGCAAGCGGAAAGGAGGCGATTTCCCCCTCCCGTCCTCCTTTTTGC
>JALWDV010000028.1 GCA_027036755.1 Anaerolineae bacterium | reverse complement strand
CTGGCCCCAACCCATTTACAATCCCACTCACCTACACCCCGATTATGACCACATTGACAGGAACCGGCGAAGCGCAACGCCCCATCTGGGAAAAATATCTCACCGATTACAACGAGGGACTGGGCCTTGTGTATGAACGTTTTGTCCTCAACGACTTCCTGGAATCATTGCGTCAGCGCTACGCGCTGGAGACGGTGCTGGAAGCGCCCATCTACGGCATGGCGGGAGTCACCGGCATCAACAGCGCCATGCTGGCCCGCAGCGGCGCTCGCGTCACCCTGGTGGATGACATCCCCCATCGAGCCGAGGCCGTGCGGCGCATCTGGGGCGAGCTGGGACTAAACCCCGATCTGAGGGTCATCCCGCCCGATGGCTGGGGCAATCTGCCTTTCGATGATGACAGCTTCGATCTCTCCTGGAACTGGGCCGCGCTCTGGTATCTGCCCGACCCCGCGGCCCTGTTGCGAGAGCTCGTGCGCACCAGCCGCAAGCTGGTCTTCGTGGCCATGCCCAACAATCTGCAGGCGGGCTATTGGATGCGCAAGCACGTTCTGGACAAGGATTTCTTCGAGACCGTGGATGAACGCTGGGTGGATATCAACCGCATCCGCTGGCATCTGCGCAATGAGGGCGTGGAGATCATCGACAGCGGCGTGCTGGATACGCCCCCCTGGCCCGACACGGTCATGCCCGCCAACGAAGTCTTGCGGCGTCTGGGCGTCCGCAGCGAGAAGCTGGAGGAGCAGTTCACGGGCGATAATTGGGAATGGAACACCATGGCCTATTATCTGGGCCAGCAGCCCGATCTCTACGAGCGGGTGATCAAATACGCCTGGCTGGATCACGCGCCCCTGCCCTGGCGGATTAAGTCGGTTTGGGCCCATCACCGCTGGCTGCTGGGCCGGGTGGATTAGAGCCAGCGCCGGGGGATGAAGTCCCCCGGCTAGAAACAGCGCCCCTGCGGGGCTTAGCCGGATTTATCCGGCGCTGTTTTGTAGCCCGGCGATGAAGTCGCCGGGCGGACGTGGCGAACGCCACTATAGCGATTCTGGTTGTGAACATTCATCATTCGGCCAAAACGCCCGGCTGGCCCTAACTCATTTAGGACGCACCCAAGTGATTTTTAGACGCTCGCTTACGCCAGATTCAGGGCTTGCAGACGCTCGGGCCTGGGACGCCCCTCGTCATCCCAGCCGCGTAGCTCATAATAGACCGGCAGCATGAGATCGAGATCGGGCAGGTTGCCGGCGGCGCTGCCATCGGGCCTGGGGTCCTTCAGCAGGCGTTTGGGCAGGATGTCGTCCTGGCGGGAGACGCCGAAACGATTGTTGATGAGCCGCTTGAGCTGGAAGAGCTTCTCGCCCATGCGGATGAGGTCGTCGGGCTGCAATTCCCATCCCATAGCCGAATTGACGATCTCGGCCAGGCGCTCCGGCCCGATCTTGCCCTTGGCGATGAATTTGCACAGGCCCAGGGGATTGTAAACCGAGAAGTAATTCTGAAAATCGTACGCCATCTTCGCGGCCGCGGGATTGGATTCCAGACGGGGGACGATCTCGGGATAGCCCAAATCGGGCAGAGTGAGCCCGTAGCCGTTCCAGTATGAGAGAGCCTCCAGATGGCAGCCGCCGCGGTTGGCGGTGGCGTAGTTCACGGCCATGCTCACAAAACCGCGGGGATCGTGATAAGCGACCTCCATGCCCTTGCTGTGCACCGCGAAATCCTCCGCGCCGTCGCCCAGCTTTTGAGCCGCGGCCCGCGAGCCCTCGGCCAGCAGATCGCCAACGCCCTCTCGGGCGGCAATCTGACGGACGAGCTCCAGGACGACGTCGGGATCGCCAAAGGCAAGGGCCATGCCACCCGTGTCCTCATC
>JALWDV010000027.1 GCA_027036755.1 Anaerolineae bacterium | reverse complement strand
CGACCAAGCGAATGTTTGTTGTCATAGCACACCTCCTAGTTTTGATGTGCCTTCTATTCTACCTCAATTGTTAAAGTTCCATGGGGTGCGTTTGCTCCCCCCGCATTTTTGCGCAAAATTCAGGTTTGACGCTTTACGTTTGACGCTTTACGTTTGACGTGTTTTGCCAGGCGTTGACCCTATTGAAATTGTAAAGCTGATGGAAGGACGATCTGAACCATGCCCTGATTCGTGATGCGTAATGCGTGAGGTCGTTACGCATCACGAATTACGCATTACGGGATTGGCTTCATTAAGTGCGTCGCACCTGGAGGGAGATTCCTTCTTCCTGCGGTCGTCGGAATGACGTAATCTGGGGTTTTTATCGCTATTAGCATTCGATTAGCTGTCGTTGTTCCGCTGCCGCGCCATCATCTCCTCCCAGGCCCGAGTCACCCGGGCCTCCAGCGCCGCCAGATCGCTGTCGTTGACGATGACCACATCGGCCTGGGCGGCTTTCCAGTCCTGCGGACTCTGGTAGCGCATCCGGCGGCGGGCTTCCTGCTCGGTCATGCCCCGATCTTCCATCAGCCGGGCGATCTGCACCTCTTCGGGCGCAGTCACCACCCAGATTTCATCGCAGATGGATTTGAGCCCGCCCTCCAGCAGTTTGATGGCTTCGATGATCGCGACGGGCGCATCCGCCGCCTCGATCCCGTCCTGCACAGCCTGCTCCACCGCGGGATGCACGATGGCTTCCAGTTGGGCGAGTTTTTCGGGATAGGCGAAGACGATGTTGGCCAACTGGCGGCGGTTGATGGCGCCGTCGGGCAGGAGGATGGTGGGGCCAAAGGCTGTGACCACCGCGTCATAGGCCCGACCGCCGGGCAGCATCACGCCGTGGGCCACTTTGTCCGCGTCGATGGTCCGGGCGCCCAGCTTGCGCAGCATAGCCAGCACCGTGCTCTTGCCAACGCCGATGTTGCCGGTGAGGCCGATGATGGTGGGAGCGTGAGGTTTGGATGACATGGGGGAGCGGGGCAGTGTTCAGTGAGGCAGTGTTCAGTGTTCAGTAGCCAGTGGACTATCACGCATTCTATCACACCAGGGCGGCCCAGGTCTCGATGAGGGTTTCCAGGTCTCGCTCGATGGCCTGATAGCGCTCGCCCAGGCGCTGGACTTCATCCACCCGCTGGGCCAGGCTGGCCGATTCCAGCTCTTGGGTGATGGCGTCCAGCTCTTTTTCCAGGGCGAGGATGCGATCTTCCAGGGCCTGCGCCTCCTGCTGGCGTTTTTCCTCTTCCTTGCGTTTGCGTCGGGCCTCTTTCGATTTCTCGCGATGGCGCTTGTTCGCGGCTTTGGTCTCGGTCAGAGCTTTTTCGCCCGTCCTGGCCGCTTCGCAGGCCGCGATGTAGGCGGAGTAGTTGCCCTCCCAGGCCTGCAGCCGCTTTTCATTCACATCGATGGCCCAAACCTGGGTGGCGATGCTGTCGATGAGATAGCGATCGTGGGAGACCAGCAGCACCGTGCCGTTGAAATCCCGCAGCATCGCCTCCAGCACTTCCTGCGATTCGATGTCAAGATGGTTGGTGGGCTCGTCCAGCACCAGGAAGTTGACCTCCTGGCGGCTGAGTCGGGCCAGCGCCAGGCGGCTGCGCTGGCCGCCGCTGAGGGTGTCGATGGTCTTGAACACGTCATCGTCGGTGAAGAGGAAACGGGCGAGAAAGGCCCGGGCCTCGCCGATGGTCAGCTTGGGGTCCGCTTGCATCAGGGAATCCAGCACCGTCATGCCGGGGTCCAGCTCGTTCTGAATCTGGGCCAGATAGCCGATGCGCACGCTGGCTCCCACCCGCAGACTGCCCTCCAGGGGCGAAATCTCCCCCAGCAAGGTGCGGATGAAGGTGGTTTTGCCCGAGCCGTTGGGCCCGACCAGGCCCGCGCGCTCCCCCCGCTTGAGCAGCAAATCATCGGCCTGGAAGAGGAGCAGATCGTCGGGCGCGGGGGGCGCGGGCGCTTCGTACACATAGCCGCCCGAGCGCTGGCGGCGCACCGGCGGCAGGGGCCGGGCCCGATAGCCCACGGCCAGATTCTCGCTGGCCAGCACCAGTTCGCCGCTGCGGATGCGGCTGACCATCTGCAGGCGCATGGTCTGGCGCTGTTTGGGCGGAGTCAGGCGCTGGCGTTGCAGCAACCGCTCCAGCCGGGTGCGGCGTCCCCTGGCCTGACGGCTGTTCTGCCCGGCGATGTTGCGGCGGATGTAGTCGGTCTCTTTGGCGATGAGGGCTTGCTGGGCCTCGTACTCCTTTTGCATCTGCTCCAGGCGCTGGGCCCGCTGCAAGAGATACGCGCTGTAATTGCCCCGATAGACCGTCAACGTCCCCCACATCATCTCCCAGATGCGGGTCATCACTTTGTCCAGAAAATAACGGTCGTGAGAGACCACCACCATCGCGCCCTCCCATTTGAGGAGCACGCTCTCCAGCCATTCGATGGCGGCCAGATCGAGATGGTTGGTGGGCTCGTCCAGCAGGAGCAGATCGGGCTTTTGCAGCAGGATTTTGGCCAGCAGCGCCCGGGTGCGCTGGCCGCCGCTGAGCTGGGCCAGGGGTTGCTCGAAGCTTTCGGGCTTGAAGCCCAGGCCGGTCAGAGTTTGCTTGATGCGGGTGGGATAGTCATAGCCGCCCCGGGCCTCGAATGCGTGCTGACGGCGGGCGTAGGCCTCCAACGCGGCTTCGGCCACTGCCGGATCGGGATCGGCCATCTGTTCTTCCAGCTCGGCCAGCTTCTTCTCCTCGGCGATGAGATCGCTGAAGACCTCCAGCATGTCCCGCCACAGGGTCTTGTCGCCCGGCTCGGGCGGAATCTGGGGCAGATAGCCGATGGTGAGGCCCCGGCGACGGTGCACTTTGCCCGCGCCGGGCGCTATCTCGCCCGCCAAAATCCGCAGCAGGGTAGTCTTGCCCTCGCCATTGGGCCCCACCAGCCCGATGCGGTCGCCCTGGGAGATGACGCAATTCACCCCCTGGAAGACATCCAGCGGGCCGAAGGACATGGCGAGGTTCTGGGCGGTGAGCAAACTCATAGCTTTTCATTGTAGCAGCTAACGTACTTGACTTTAAGTCGCCAAAAGCCACGAAGGCTCGAAGTTTTTCGAAGACACGAAGGGAAAATAAAGAAAAATACTTCGTGCCTTCCCCTTTCTTCGTGTCTTCGTGGCAAAAAGTGGTGGCTACACCTTAGTAGTGATTTTCATTATACAATCATCCCGCCCTGCTGGGGGAGTTTGGCGATTGCCCAAAAGTAGGGTATAGTTAACTCTGCCCATCGGGCATGTTGTGACATCGCAGCCCACATGACCGCCAAGCAATTTCTGGCGGTTTTCTTTTGCCCATTTTCCATTTCATTACAAAAAAGGATTGCTTTACCCATGAGCGACGAACGAAAGACCGTCCAAAAGGACGATGTTGTTTCCATCGATTACACCCTGACCGACAGCCAGGGCAACATCCTCGATTCTTCCGAGGGCATGGAGCCCCTGGAGTATTTGCACGGCCATAACAACCTCATTCCGGGCCTGGAGAGTGAACTCACCGGCATGGCCGTGGGAGAATCCAAACAGGTGACCGTGGCCCCCGAGGACGCTTACGGCCCTCGCCACGAAAACGCCACCCAGATCATCCCCACCGACGCGTTTCCTCCCGAAATGCAGGTGGAGCCGGGCATGGCCCTGGAGATGCGCGACACCACCACCGGCCAGATCTTCGAGGTGTACGTCACCGAGATTCGCCCCGAGGGCGTGGTCGTGGATTTCAATCATCCCCTGGCGGGCGAGACCCTGCATTTCGACGTCAAGATCGTGGATATTCGCCCTGCCACGCCTGATGAGATCGCCCACGGCCATGTGCACAGTGGCGGCCATCATCACCACTAAACCTCACCCGCGTCATTTCGAAGGAGCGTAGCAAGGAAAAATCTCCCCGCAAGCAAGGGGATGTCTCGCTGCGATCGACATGACTCGAACAGAGCAAAGCAAGGCCCCGGAGTTTCGACTGCGGGGCTTTTTCGATCAGCGCAAGCGTTTTTCGATAGCCCGCTTGATGGCCTTGCGGGCGTAAACATGGCGATGCACCGTCTCTCGCAGCACCCAGGGCTCATCGCCCGCCTGCAGCCCATGTCGCACGCCCGCCGTCACCACGATGGTCATCCCGGGTTCGAATCGAATGGCTTCGCCATCGAGATAGAACACGCCTGTTCCCCGGATGACGTCGAAAATCTCGTCGTGGTGTTCGTGGATGTGCTCGGGCACGCGGGCGCGGGGCTGCATGGTCACCAGCACGGCCGCCAGGTCTTCGCTGACGAAAAACGGTCGGGCCTCGATGGACCCGCCATCGACGGCTTCGTATTCTTTCAGCAGGTAAACGTGTTCGGGCATGATCGATCAATAGACGTTATCGGAGTCGTTTTCGCTTGCATTAAGCGCTTAGCGCATCAAGATTGAGAAAAAGTTATCAATCTTTGGCATGGTTCATTCTCATTCAAAGCCATCTTTACAATTTCTCCGTCAAACGTCATCCGTCAAACGTCAAAAAGAGCCTGTTTCGCCACGTTTTGACGTTTGACGCTTTACGTTTGACGTGCTTTGCCAGGCGTTGACCCTATTGAAATTGTAAAGCTGATGGAAGGACGATCTGAACCATGCCCGATCTTTGTAGCAAGTTGCAGGTGACAGGTGGCAGGTTCAGCGCTGTCGGCGAGATCGCGTTGTACTTGATACTTGCCCCTTGCGACCTGCCCCGCAGGAGCGCTGTTTCTAGCCGGGGGATGAATTCCCCCGGCGCTGGCGGCGGGCGCGAAGCGCCGCTCTGCCGCGCTCAGGCGAGATAGGGGCCAACGCGATTGTGCAGCCGACCGATGGATTCGATCTCGACGACGATCTCATCGCCCGGTTTCAGGAAGACGGGCGGATCCCGGAAGACGCCCACGCCGCCGGGCGTGCCCGTGGTGATGATGTCGCCGGGCTCCAGGGTGAACGCTCTGGAGCAAAAAGCGATGAGCTTGGGCACGGTGTGGATGAGCTGGTTGGTGTTGCTTTCCTGCCGCAATTCGCCATTCACCCAGCAGCGAATGTCCAGCGTGTGCGGATCGGGCAGCTCATCTGCGGTGACCATGACCGGACCCATGGGAGCGAAGGTGTCTAAGCTTTTGCCCCGCACCCACTGCCTGTCGGCCCGCTGCAAATCCCGGGCGGTGACGTCGTTGAGACAGGTGTAACCGGCCACATAGTCGTAAGCGTCCTCCTCCTGCACCCGATACGCCCGTTTGCCGATGACTACCGCCAGCTCGGCCTCGTAATCCACCATCTGGGTCAGATTTGGATCCCAGCGGATCTCGCCGCCCTGATGATTGACCGCGGTGGAGAATTTGGTGAAGATGGTGGGGCGTTCGGGCGGCGTCTTGCCCTGCTCCAGACAATGATCCAGGTAGTTCAGACCAATGGCGATGATCTTGCCGGGCTTGAGGATGGGCGCGAGGAGGGTGACATCGGCGAGGGGGATGAGATGGGCGGCCGCTGCGGCCTCGCTGGCGTGTTTCAGGCCCGACTCGATGAGCGCCCTGACATCCCGCCAGGGCAGCGGTGCGACGCCCTCTTCCATGAGCACGCCCGCCATGATGTCATCTTTGTGCTGAAAAGTCAGTAAACGCATCGTCAATTTCCATGAGAGAGAAAGGTCATTACGTCGTCTGGATCAGGTTGTTGGGGAGGATTTTCGCGTTTCGTTGGGCCGAAGTCCCAGACGTAATCCTGGATGCCGAAACCATAGGCCTGCAACTCGGGCGCAACGCGCACCCCGGGCAGCCGGAAGACGCCCGCCGCGCCCGCCAGACGCAGCGCCAGCATCAGGCCCGGATGCAGCTCGCTGGCGGGGATGGGCAGCAGCCAGGGGCGTCCGCGGGTGAATCGGGCCGTCATCGCCTGACGATAGCGTTGCACCTGCTCCCGTCGCGGCGGACCGGGCGTGAGCATGATCAGCAGGGGGTGGGCGTTGGCGATGCGCTGAAAACCGTACAGTTCGATCATCTCCCGCACGTGAATCTGGCCCGGTGCGGAGGCTTTTTCCAGGGAAGCGAAGGTGAGAAATGCCCGGGAAAATCGCGGGGCCAACAACCGGGTGGCCACGCCCGCCGCGCCCATGGCAATGCCGACGCCCGGCGCTCCCGCCCTCGCCAGCCACGCCGCGGAGAGCAACGCGTCATCTTCGTTTCGGGCCATGCCCACCAGCTTGACGACGCCGGCGCCCAGTCCTCGCATTTTCATTTCCAGAGCGGTCCAATCACCCAACATGCCCCCAAAATCGTGCTGCGAGCCGATGATCCTGCCGGGCTCGGGGATGGCGTCCGCCAGCAGGGGCAGCGTCTCCATTTCGAGATCCACCAGATGCCCGGTCTCCAGCCCCTGTCGCAATATCCGGAGCCGTTCCGCCTCTGTCCCCTCAAATCCGCCTCCCTGAGATTTGGGGCGGCAAGTGAAGATGGCGGGGATGGGCGTTTGCTCGGCCAGAAGCGCCACATCCGGGCTGCGCATCATGTCCAGACGATATTCGACCAGAGAGACCGCGGGCGGTAGCGAGCGGGCCTGCTCCAGCGCCCGGACGGGGGTTTCGGCGACGATTGCAACGGCGAGATGTGCGGACATGAGCGCTTGATTCAATGAAAAGGCCTGCGTTTTCAGAAAAAGCGCAGGCAAAAAAGAACGCAGGACGGATCAGCCATGCGTATCAGGCGAGATTGGCGTCATCCTGGCATCATCGCTGGAATGAGCAAGGTGCTTTATTCTGAAGAATCGCCTGATTTTTCGGCGTCTTCGGATGCGCCTTTGCTGCTCTTTTCCTTATCGGGCTCGCCAGCGGCATCGCGAAATTCACGGACGCCTTCGCCCAGCGAGCGGAAAACTTCGGGGAGTTTGCCGACGCCGAAGATGAGAAGAATGATGACCAGGATGAGGCCGAGTTCGAGTGGGCCGAGATTCATGGAGCGCCTCCAGATCGGAACGTTTCAGTAGATGCGGCGTCTGGCGTCAGACGTCTTTTCAAGCATTATAGCACCTTGGAGGAAAATAGCAAACCGATTTCGCCGTGCAGATAGTCAGCTTGTAAGATTGGCCGTACTGAAAAAACCTTCACCACAGAGGCACAGAGCGCACGGAGGAAGGAAAAGGTGAGACTTGGAGAGGAATTCCTCTGTGAACTACCACTATTTTCTCCGTGTCCTTCGTGTCTCCGTGTTGAGAAACCTTTTTGCAGTGCTTCCAAGATTGAACGCTGTGGCATGGCATGAGGTTTTCGTCGAGCAGAACCACTGCCCGAACGACGCTCGCTTCGCTCCCTCAGCATGACTCAATCCGGAAGGAATTTATGTAATGCTACACTAATGCGTTGCACCTTGAACTAGTCCAGTAGGATCGCTGTTTCCATCTGGAGGCTTTAAGCCCTGGCGCGGGCTTGCAAAAATTCTGGCGGCGTCAAAAAGCCCTCCCCGAGCGTCGGGAGGGCTTCAAATGCGCAATTTGAACGACGATCACAGGGTTTCGGCCACGAGTTCGGCGATGTCTTTCACCTCCAGGCCATCCTCGCCCGCCTCCTTCGAGGCGTCGGTGAGCATGGTCAGGCAGAATGGGCAGCCCACAGCAATGCAGCTTGCGCCCGTTTCGGTCGCCTCCTCGTAGCGTTTCATGTTCACCGCCTGGGTTCCGGGCTCCTCCTCCTTCCACATCTGCGCGCCGCCCGCGCCGCAGCAGAAGGAGAGATTGCGGCTGTGCTCCATCTCCACGGTCTCGCTGACCACGAAGTTGAGCGCGTCTCGGGGAGCGTCGTAGATGCCGTTGTGGCGGCCCAGATAGCAGGGATCGTGGAAGGTGACCGTGCCGTCCAGCTCCTTCCTGGGCTTGATCTTGCCCGAAGCCAGCAACTCGTCGATCATCTGCGAATGATGGATGACCTCGTAATCGCCGCCAAAAGCGCCATACTCGGCGGATAGCGTGTTCAGGCCGTGGGGGCAGGTGGTGACGATCTTTCGGGCCTTGACCTCGTTCAGGGTCTCCACATTCTGGGTGGCCAGCTCGAAGAAGAGATATTCGTTGCCGGCCCGGCGGGCGGAATCGCCGCAGCACATCTCGCGTTCGCCCAGCACCGCGAAATTGACGCCCGCCTCCTTCAGAATCTTGGCGAAGGCCTTGGCCGTGGATTGGGCCCGCATGTCGTAAGCGGGCGCACAGCCCACCCACCACAGCACATCAAAATCGGGGTTGTCATCCACGGTGGGAATATCCAGACCCTTGGCCCAGTTCATGCGGTCGGAGGCGCTGAGCTTCCAGGGATTGCCGGTGCGCTCCATGCCCGTGAACGCGGTTTGCAGCTCGGCCGGGAAGTCGCTTTCCATCAGCACCTGATTGCGGCGCATGTACATGAGATCGAACATGGGCTCGTTGCCCACCGGGCACACCTCCACGCAGGCTCCGCACGAGGTGCAGGCCCACAACGCCGATTCGGTCAGGGCGAAATCCAGCAGATTGATCTCGCACTCGTCGCCGCTGGCCAGCTTGTCCACGTGCTCGTTGATGAAGTAGCGTTTGTTCACCTCCAGCGCCGAGGGCGAAAGCTCCTTGCCCGTCTGATAAGCCGGACACGCATCCTGGCAGCGATTGCACATGATGCAGGCGTAAGGATCAAGGATGCCTTTCCAGGTGAGATCCGTCAGTTTGGCTACGCCAAATTGCTCGATGCTCTCATCCTCGAAATCGATGGGCTCCAACGCGCCCAGGGCCTTGCGCTGAGGCTTGGCCAGGAAATTGAAGCCCGCCATGATGAGGTGGAAGTGCTTGCTGTGAGGGAAGTAAGGGATGAAGGCCAGGATCAGACCCAGCGCAATCCACCAGGAAGCGTGCTGCCAGAAAACCAGCGCGCTATCGGACAGCCCCGCCCAATACTGGCTCACCACCGAGGCGAAAGGCTGCCAGGCGTCGCGCCCCTCGCGGGCGATGGTGAAGCTCTCGCCCAGAAAACGAAAGCCCACATGGAAGAGGATGAAGAAGCCGACGATGAGGGAATCCTTCTTCAATCCCCCCTGCTTCACTTTCTCCACCAGCTTGATATTATCGCGATACTCCAGATGCGGATCGTGGGCGAGGAAACGCCGCACCAGGAAATAAGTCATTCCGATGAGAACCGCCACGCTGAAGACATCGGCCAGAAGGCGGTAGACGTTGCCGAGCCAACCCTCGCCCATGAATTTGATGGGGAAATACCCTTGCAGCACATCCCCGAAATTGACCAGAAAGTAGAACATGAAGCCCCAGGCGACCATGGCGTGAAAGATGCTGCTCACGGGCCTCGTCTTCCAGATGGGGCGCAGCGTAAGCCATTCCCAAAACGCTCTCCACATCCGCGGCCAGATGTTTTCATCATCATAATCGCCCTGTCCGCGTTTGATGACAAGATACACCTTGTAAAACGCCCAATAACCATTATAGATAACAGCCATAACCAGAACTGTGAAGATGATTTTTTCTGCCAGCGTGAGCATGAGGCACTCCTTGGAAAGAAAAAGGTCTGGATGATGTCCTTGCTTGTCAAAATGGAAGTTACGCTACTATAAAACAGGATGCCAGGATTTTGCAAAACTTCCTTCCAGATTACCGCGTTGCGTCATCCTTCTTCCAAATCCAGCAAAATCCAGGAAACGAAATTTGTTGGAACTCGTCAGATTCGAACGAAAAGAGACTTGACATTTTTAACGCAATGCGTCATAATAAAAATGTAACGCGACGCGTCATGCCTGCATCTAAGCAAGCAACACAAAAAAGAACTCTAACTGCTAACGTATGTTGAACCTGACAGGTTATCGTAACCTTGGCGGCAAGATGTGTGGTTTTCAGCCAGCAACGAAGCGTGCAAGGCGCCGAATTGCTGCCAAAGGAACCTGTCAGGTTAATTCAAGCAAGAACGACCTTAGCACACGTCTAGAAATTAGTTCCCTTTCCCTGCCGGGCCGCCAGAGCTTCGCCCCCTCCCCGGCCCTCCCCCGCCAGTCGCTTCGCTCCTTTGCAGGGGAGGGAGCCGCTGGTTTGCAAAGGATTTTTCAGGCGAGGATGACATTCCCCCGCTTGCGGGGGGACTGAGGGGGAACTTCTCTCGCAGACGCGAAAACCTCGGAAAAAGGGAAGTAATTTTTTGACGATCACTTAGCAGTTACAAGAACTTCATCAAAACCAAATTCTAACGAAATCAATTCATCCACAAAATACATCACTCTGTTGCATCTCCAAGGAGGACGCACAAATGATTCCCACCACCATCAAAGAAACCCCCGCAAAAGTCAAAGAAAGCGCCAACAAAGCTGTCACCAAGGTCGAGGAAACCGCTCAGCCCGTGGTCAATCCTGTGGTCAAGGCTGCTCGCAGCCTGTTGCTCGCCAGCGTCGGCGCCGCAGCGTTGAGCAAAGAAGAAATCGAGACCCTGGTCAACCGGCTGGTCGAGAAAGGCGAGATCACCGAAAAGGATGGCCGCAAGCTGGTCGAGGAGCTGGTGCAGCGCACCAAAAAAGTGAGCGCCACCCGGGTCAAGAAGACCACCGAGCATGTCAGCAAGACCACCAGCAAGACCGAAGACATCCTCACCAAGCGCATCGAGGCTGTCCTCAACACCATGAACATTCCCAGCAAGCAGGACATCGATCAACTGACCCGCAAGATCGACGCCCTGGCCCGGAAGGTTAGCGCCCTGGACAAGAAGCTTTCCGCCGAGGCTTCCAAGAAGCCGGCGAAGAAGGCCGCCTAACTCAGGTCTATCCGTAGGGGGTCTTTTGGATTTCAGAGGATGAGATGCCGGTCGGATTGCGAATCCGCCCTGAGAGCTCTCTGCATCCAGGCGGATTGCGAATCCGGCGGGTCTGGTAAAGCCATCCCCCCTGAAATCCTGTAGAGCCATCACCTTCAAATAGCATCAGCACAACGCCCTGGCAATCTTGCCGGGGCGTTTGTTTTGGGAGAGATGTTTGGCGTTCGTCGCCACTATGATTATCATAGATGAAGCTCAAAAGCAATCCCGCTTCATTCACACAAGGCAACCTCATGCTCCTAGGCATCGGTTATCTCCCCACCGGCGCAGGCCCGCGCCTCTGGCGTCGTTTCGACGCTGGAGAAATCAGCGATGATTTCGCCCACATTGCTGCATTGGGGCTGGACGCGGTGCGCGCGCCCCTTTTCTGGCGCGACTTTCAGCCATCCGTCGACCGCATCAATCCCCGCATGTTGGATCGCTTCGGCGATTTTCTGCAACTGGCCGCCGACCACGACCTGAAAGTGGTGGCCGGGTTGTGGGCAGGATTTTGGGATGGAGCCCTGTGGTGGCCCGACTGGGGCGTCAATCCCGCTCCGCTGCCGCCCCACTGGCCGTTGCTGGTCAACGACAAATGGATCACCTGGGGCCGTCTGCGTCATCCATTCATCGATGAACGCATGTTGAAAGCCCGGGATCTACTCATTCGCGAGTTGGCGGCCTACTACGGAGATCATCCCGCGCTCATGGGCTGGGAGCCGCTGCCCGGCTTCGGGCGATTGTCAGCAGCCAGCGACAAGGACTCCGCCCGGCGCTGGCTGGATGAAACCATCGCGTTGCTAGCGGATTCAGCGCCGCGGCAGCAAAACATCTTTTTGCTGGCCTTCGACGCGCTGGAAAATCCAGGCGCCATTGGCCCCGAAGACATCCTCCAGGCGGGCGGGCGTCCGGGCCTGAGCATGGCCACCTTCGCCAGCGATCGCCGTCGTCTTCCTCTCAGCATTCGTTGGCTCAGCTTCGCTGTGGAGTTGACCAACGCCCTGGCCGGAGAGCCGGTTTCCCTTTATCTGGCTGGATTGCCCACCGCCCCGCCCGGCGAACGCTCCATGGCCCGGGACGGCGTCTTCTACGCCAGCGAAGAGGAAGCGGCGGAGCACCTGGCCCAGGTCATCACCCTGGCCCGCCAGGCCCAACTGCCTTCGCTATGGTTGTGGCGCTGGGCCGACATCCCCGAAGACCAATGGCAATCGCCCCCCTACGACAGGCCCAACTGGCGACGATACACAGGCCTGCTGCGGGCCGATGGCAACGAGAAGAAGCTGGTGCAGGCCCTGCAAGCCCAGGCGCCTGTTCCCGAATTTTCACACTTCGAGGTGGATTTAGACGCCTACCGTGCACAGCCTTATCAATATCTCAACGCCCTGTGGCAGGAATTCGGCCCTGACCAACAGTGACGCATTTATCTGACGCCTCATCCTTTCACTCATTTTTTTTGTAACTGCTCAGGCAGCCTGATTCGACCTTGAAAACGCATTGCACGAAGGCTCGAAGGAACGAAGACACGAAGAAAACCCTTATTTTCCAGCCTTCGCGCCTTCGTGTCGTCGCACCTTCGTGGTTTTTGACGTAACTACCAAGGTCTCATCACCACTTTTTGCCACGAAGACACGAAGAAGATGAAGGCGCGAAGTATTTTTCTTTATTTTCCCTTCGTGCCTTCGAAAAGAACTTCGAGCCTTCGTGGCTTTTCGAGGCTTAAAGTCGAGTACGTTAGCAATTACTTTTTGACCTTGCTACGTTGGTAGTTACTCTTTCCTTCATCCATCTTTCATCCTCTCTATGACAAAAGGCATTATTGCGGCAGGAAGCCAAAAAACAGCGGAAGCGGGAGCCGAGATGCTGCGGGCGGGCGGCAACGCCGTCGATGCAGCCGTGGCGGCCACATTCGCCAGCTTCATGGCCGAACCGACTTTGGTTGCGCCCGGCGGCGGCGGTTTTGGGCTCATCTTCCGCCATAGTGACGCGCGCGCCTGGCTCTACGATTTCTTCGTCGATTTCCCCGGCCGGGGGCTCACCCCTGAGACCCACCCTCATCCGGTGGACTTCTACGCCATCACCGTCAACTATGGCCCCGCCCACCAGATATTTCACATCGGACGGGCCAGCGTGGCCACGCCAGGAATCATCGCGGGCTTGTGTCGAATGCAGAAAGACCTGGGCAAATTCCCCTTGAGCGCCGTGCTGGAGCCCGCCATCCACTACGCCCGCAACGGCGTGGCAATAGGCGATTTTGGGGCGTACGTGGGCGAACTGCTGTACGACATCTTCGCCGCAGACGAAGAATTGGCCCGCCTGTTTGGCGCTCCCCACGCCTTTTTGCGCTCGGAGCACGTTTACAAAAATCCAGATCTGGCTGATTCGCTGGAAGCCCTGGCCGCCGAAGGCGCGGACATCTTCTACAAGGGCGAAATCGCCCGGGCCATCATCCGCGACCAACAAGCCCATGGCGGTCTGCTCACGGCGGAAGACCTGGCATCCTACCAGGTGATCGTGCGTCGGCCCCTGCACCAGCATTATCGCCAATACGAACTTCTCACCAACCCGCCGCCTTCTCGCGGGGGCGCGCTGGTGGCCTTTTCGCTGGCCTTGCTGCAAGATTACGATCTGGCCCGCTTCTCCTTCGGCAGCGCCGAGCACCTGGAACTGCTGGCGGAGGTGATGAGGCAGACCAATCTGGCCCGCCCCCTTTTCGATATCTCGGGCGACGCTGATATTTTCCTCGCACCCGAAAACATTCAGACGCACGCAGCCGAACTGGCCCGCCGTTTGCAAACGCGATGGCGCAACCATCCGCAGGACCCGCCCCCGCCGGTCGAGCACAGCAACACCAGCCACATCAGCGTGCTCGATGGCGATGGCAACCTGGTGGCGTTGACCACCACCGCGGGCGAAACGCCCGGCTTCATCGTGCCCGGAACCGGCCTCATCCTCAATAACATCCTGGGCGAGGAAGACCTGCATCCCGACGGCTTCCTCAAAGGCCAGCCGGGCGCGCGCATCGGCTCGATGATGGCGCCAACGGTGGTGCTGCATGATGGCGAGCCCGTGTTGGCCGTGGGCTCGGGCGGCGCCAACCGCATCCGCTCCGCCATCTTGCAGGCGTTCCTCAACTACACCGATTTTCACCTTCCGCTGAAGGACGCCGTCGAAGCGCCGCGCATCCATTTCGAAAACAACGCATTGCAAATCGAGGCGGGCTATGCGCCAACTTCGGTTGAAAAATTACGTCGCTGGGGGTATGATGTGAACATCTGGCCCACCCGCCACATGTTCTTCGGCGGAGCGCACGCGGTGGGACGCTCCCCCTCAGGCGTTTTCGAAGGCGCGGGCGATTCCCGCCGCGCCGGAGCCGTCGTGCAAGTGATATAATCGCGTAATCGCCACTCGTTTCTTGCAATTTTCACAAAACGACGGCGTAAAAACCGTCGTTTTTGTCGTTATCGAGCCCGTCCGCAATTCTTGTGCACGGTGCGCTGGTCACGCTCAGCCAGACCCAAAGCTTATGACAACAGACCCGACAGACATCCAACTCACCCAGGCTCACCGGCGTTTTCGAGACGCTCACATGCAGGCTTTTTTCAAAGACTGGCGCGATCGCATGCGCGGCCAGCAAAGCGATCTTCTCAGTTACGACGAGGTTCGCCAGATCTTGCATGCGCAGGAGATGGGCGTGCGTCCCACTTTGCAGGAAGTTCCGCTGGACAAAATCGTGGGCAGCGTGGGCCGTTATCAGGATTTCAACGGCGCTTTTCTGCCCCGAAATGAGGCGCTGGAAGAACGCTGGGCCCGGGTTGATGCAGCCCGCGAGGGGCTCGTGGGCCTGCCTCCGGTGGATCTGCTGAAGGTGGGCGATGTGTACTTTGTGCGAGACGGCAACCATCGCGTCTCGGTGGCTCGATCTCATGGCGAAAAGAGCATCGAAGCGTATGTCACGCCGGTGGAGACCGCCATCCCCGTCGAGGCCAAATCTGCGGAGGAGCTTCGCAAGTGGTTGATCGAAGCCAGCCGTCTGCAATTTCTCAAGCGCACGGGGCTGGATAAAATCTATCCCGACGCGCCCATCCGCCTCACCGAACCGGGTCGCTATCGCGATCTCGATGAGCAGATCGCGGTGCATCGCTGGTATATGGGCGAAAAACGAGGTCGCGATGTTCCCTATGAAGAAGCGGCCAGAAGCTGGTATGAGAACGTTTATCTGCCCCTGGCCAGAGAGATCGAGGAAAGCAATCTCCTCGACGAATTCCCGGATCGAACCATCACCGACCTTTATCTGTGGTTGTGCAAGCATCGCGAGGCGTTGCGCGAGCGCTATGATCTGCAACTGGATGAGAAAGCGGCTGTCTCCACCTTCGCCAGCGTGCACAGCGGCAAGCGATTACGCCGGGCGTTGAAACGCGCCCGCCTCAAGCTGGCCCGACTGATGGGCGGGAAAAACGTCATTTTGGGCCTGCCCAGCCAGAGCGAGCAATCCCAGGGGGAGCAAGCGCAGGAAACGTCCGAAGGTGCGAATGCTGAGAATTCGGGCGGAGGACCATGAGTGATTACCAACTTCGCGTGTTCTGGAATCATCTGCGAAATCGCAAATGTGAGACATGCGCTCATCTGGATGTGTTCTGGAGCAGCGGCGATGGTCAGGTGAGCAAACGCCACGCATTCTGCCGCAATCCCGCCGCGCCCCACTTCAACCGTCCCATTCCCGAAGAAGCGTGGTGCCCCGACTACGAGCAAAACGAGACGCGCCCACGCGAGTAGAACGATTCATTGCGTCATCGCGTGATGACTGGCAAATACAGCTCGTTCTCGAAATGAAATGTGCAACTGCTGACAAGGGTGAACGCGCCCGCCGCGCCGTCATAGCCGTCCACCGCCAGATAATAGGCGCCGGCGTTCAGGCCCGTGTGCAGCAGATTGGCGTCCGCCCCTTGCAAACAATCCTCTGGATAAGCGCCCGTTAGCAGAAAAACATCCAGATCCCGGGCGGAGTCCTCGGGGAAGATCTGGAACTGCACGTCGACATTGTCGTAAGGAATATCCAGCCGATAGACGGCCTCTGGCCCGGTTTCCGGCCAGGCGGGACGGCAGCCGGTGTAAGCGATGACGTTGTTGTCCCAGTCACGCGTATCGCCCGCGTAGCGCTCGTTGCACTGGATGGGTTGCGCCTGCTCGATGGCCAGCCGTCCGGGCTCGGGCGTGGGCGTCAGCGTGGGCGTGGGTGTCAGCGTGGGCGTAGAGGTCGGCACATGGACGTCGGTTTCGTAGACGATCTCCAGCCTGGGGGCGTGTTGGGGATTGAAGTCCCAGCTCTGCAAATCGAGATAATGACGCCACTCGGTGTTTTCAGCGCTTTTGATGATGAGTGCGAGACTGTTGCCCGATTGCCATCCGGGACGATTGACGATCTCTTGCACCAGTACAGCCACGTCCGGGGCGTCGAACCAATCGTAGTTGGGGGGAGGCGCAGCGATCTTCCAATCGACTGACGCGGCGGTCAGCGGACGCTCGCTGGCCAGCGGCTCGGAATCCGCGAATGATCGAGCTGAATCCGCAGCTTCGCCCCGGATGTTCAAAAAAATGGGGAAGCCCTGATGCCATTCGCTTTTGAACAACATCAGCCTGGCTCGGACGATGCGCGACCTGGGCGGGATATCGATATTCTGAAAACGCAGGCCATTGACATAGCGCGTCTCACTGGTTCCTAACCTAATCCAAACCCAGTCATTGCGATTATCACCTGTCACCAATTGCACGCTGGTGTCATCATCCGAAGCGGTCACTTGCACCACTATCGTATTCGTCACCGGCGTCGAAGTGGCGGGGACAGTGCGCTCCGCTTCGACATTCGAGAACAATGCGGGAATGGACAACAAAATGGCCGTCAGCAGGGCCAGCGTGGGGATGACTAGTCGTTTCATAAAGATGAACTACCGCAAATCGAAAGGCGTGCAAATGAACAGATAGGCTGTGCGAGCTTGCTTCCTAATCTTACTTCCCGGATAAGCAAAGGTCAACATCCAGATGAACGCTCTCCTCTCAGTTTATCAGGTTAGTATGAAGAATGTATGAATACGCACGGCTTTGGGAATGATAATTTTGTCATTTTCACTTCCCTCTGCATAGCTCAACCCCGCCCGACGTGCTATAATCGCGGTTATGCACTCCCGTCGCACGACCATCGGCTATCTGATTTTGCTGATGCTGCTCACTATTCCCGTCTGGGCGCCGCTGACCCGGCCCGGATTGCCCGCGTGGCGCGCGGGCGCATTGCCCGCGCTGGCCGTCTCAGCAGGCCCGCTGGAAGCGGCGCTGCTTCCCGCCCGCCTTCTGCACGCCGCGGGCCTGGGCGCCGCGGCCGCGCTCAAGCTCAGCCTCATCCTGGGCGTGCTCCTGGCCGCGCTCTCCCTCTTCTTCGGGATTCGACGGTTGTGGGGCGAGCGGGCGGGCGTGCTGGCGGCCTTGCTGGCGCTCTATTCGCCCGTCTTTCTCAGCGCTCTCTACATCGAAGGCGCGGCGGCCAGCGTGTGGCTGATGGTGGGAGCCAGTTCCGTCGTCTGGAACGCAGGAGATCGCTCCTGGAAGGAGTTTCTCATCGTCGCCATTGGCCTGCCGCTGACGATTGTCACCCTCTTCAAGACGACGCCGCAGCCGCCGCTCGCTTTCTTTCGTTTGTTCGAAGCGCCCTGGCATTGGCAAATCCAGACTGTCGATCCGCGCACGCCCTTCGCCTGGTCGCCCGGTCTGGCGCTGTTGATCATGTCCATCATCACCATCTGGCGGCTGGGCGGGCATCGATCTCTGGCGGCGAAAAAGGAGCGGCGGTTGATCTGGGAATTTCTGTTGGCCGCCCTGCTGCTTGTGGGCGTCGCATTTCTGGCCGGGGAGTATCAGACCGCATTTTTGCTCATAAGCGTGATGCCACTGGCCGCGATGGCTGTCTATTTGCTGCGCCTCTTCCCCGATCTGCAAAAGCCCGCGCTCTGGGCCGCGCTGCTCCTGACGCCCATTTTAGGCGCTGGACCCGGGCTCTCTCCCCAATTCGTCGATGTCGCCATCCCCGAGCACCCCGCGGCCATCTTCGGCGACCAGCAGATCATGCTCATCAACATCGGCCTGGATGGCGAACTCGCCCCGGGCCAGACCATCACCGTAAACGCCGCATGGCAGGCCCTGCAACCCATTGACTTCGACTACAACATCTTCATCCACGTCGTCGATGACCTGGGCAACACCGTGGCCCAATTCGACGGCCAGCCCCAGGGCGGCGACCGGCCCATGACCTCCTGGCTGCCCGGCGAGATCATCCCCGACGCCTACGCGATCACTCTTCCCGCCGACGCCCCCGCCTCCCTGCACGTGCAAATGGGCCTCTACAACTGGCAGACTCTGAAGCGCCTGCCCCTGGCCGCGGGCGGCGATTCATTGACAATTGGCCATTGACCCAGCAATTCCAAATTTAGGCATGGTTCACATCGTCCTTCCTGCATCTGGGTGCGTCCCAAATGAGTTGGAAAGTTAAAATAATCCATTCATTAACGGGGCGCTTCGCGCCCGCGGCCAGCGCCGGGGGATGAAGTCCCCCGGCTAGAAACAGCGCCCCTGCGGGGCTAGCCGG